>JAJXSZ010000045.1 GCA_021784255.1 Pseudomonadota bacterium
TGCCGCCGGCGTGAAACGTCCGTCGGCGTCGTGCAGCACCAGGCCCGGCGCCAGCACCATGGGGGCCTTGCCGCCACGGATGCCCTGCAGGATCGCGAGTTTCGCGGCGACGCCCGCGCGCGGCCAGAACGGCACCAGCCGCAGCGAGCCGACACCGCTCGCGGCCAGCGCCGACATCGCCTCCGGCACCACCGCCGCGGCGACGATCAGCGATAGCATGCCGCGCGGGCGCAGCGCCGCGGCCATGGCGCGCGTCCAGGCGGCGAGCAGGCCTGGCCGGCCGCGCCGCGCCACTTCCCGCGCCGCATCGGTTCCGCTGGTGCCTCTTGCATCGTGCCAGGGCGGGTTGGCGATCGCGTGGTCGAACGGGGATTCGGCACGGAAGCTCTCGATGTCACCGGCCACGAAGCGCAGCGCCGCAAAGCCGTTCGCCGCGGCGTTCGCGTGGGCCAGTTTCACCAGCGCCGCGTCCCGCTCGAGGCCCAGTCCGGCAAGGTCGGGAACGCGGGCGGCGAGGCACAGCAGAGCCGCTCCCGCGCCGGAGCCGGCCTCCAGCACCCGTGCGCCGGGCCGCGCCGGCGTCGCCGCCGCCAGCAGCACCGGCTCGAGCCCGCTGCGGTGTCCCGCGGCCGGCTGGGCATAATGCACCCGCCCGCCGAGCAGGGTGCCCGCCGGTGCCGCCTGGGCCGCGCCGCCGGGCAGCGGCGCGTCGCTCACGCCTCGCCGGCCTCCATAAGGATGCGCCTGGCGCGCGACTCGTCCTCTTCTGCCACCGCGAGGCGACGGGGGATCGCGCCGATGCTGCCTTCGACAGCGCTGGTATGGCCGTCGAGCACGAAGGCGGTGATGCCGCCGTCGCGCAGCAGCGCGCACAGGAAGGAGAGGCGGACGGCATCGTTGGATCGCAACAGGGTTTTCACATTCGCGTTCCGGCGGTCCCGGTCACGGCCCGTCGCCTTGACCCTGGGGAAGCCACACCGATATCGTGGCGCCAAGTTCGTGCCGCGCCAATCCGCCTGGGAAGCGCCTTTCCCGGGCGGGCTGTCCGAACGCCATTCGTCCATTGGAGTCCCGCGTGGCCGTCGCCGCCGCCTTGCAGCCCCCACCCCCCAACCCGGCGCCGGTGCGCGGCAGCGAGGACGTGCTCGACCGGCTGGTGCGTCTCATGGAAGGCGACCTCGAGGCCTGCAACCGCGAGATCATCGCGCGCATGCAGTCGCCGGTCGCCCTCATCCCGCAGCTTGCCGCGCATCTCGTCGCCGCCGGCGGCAAGCGGCTGCGCCCGCTGCTGACGCTGGCCTCGGCGCGGCTGTGCGGCTACCAGAGCGGGCAGCGCCACGTGGCACTCGCCGCCTGTGTCGAGTTCATCCACACCGCGACGCTGCTGCACGACGACGTGGTGGACGAGAGCAATCTTCGTCGCGGCCTGGCCAGTGCCAACGCGGTGTTCGGCAACAAGGCCTCCGTTCTCGTCGGCGACTTCCTGTTCGCCCGGGCCTTCCAGCTGATGGTCGCCGACGGCTCGCTGCGGGTGCTCGACATCCTCTCGCGTGCCGCCGCGACGATCGCCGAGGGCGAGGTGCTGCAGCTCGTCACCCAGAACGACCTCGAAACGACCGAGGCGCGCTACCTCGACGTGATCCGCGGCAAGACCGCGGCCCTGTTCGAGGCCGCCTGCGAGGTCGGCGCGGTGGTCGCCGACCGCGAGGATGCGGCAGCACCGCTTGCCAGCTACGGAGGCAGTCTCGGCATCGCCTTCCAGCTGGTCGACGACGCGCTCGACTATGCCGCCGAGCAGGCGACGCTGGGCAAGACGATCGGCGACGATTTCCGCGAGGGCAAGGTCACCATGCCGGTGCTGGTCGCCTATGCCGCGGGCGAGGAGAGCGAGCGCCGCTTCTGGCAGCGCACGGTGGGCGAGGGCGAAATCGACGACGGGGACCTCGCGCAGGCGATGGCGCTGATGGCCCGTCACCGCGCGATCGAGGCCACCCTGGCGCGCGCCGCCGCCTTCGCCGGCGAGGCCAGAGCCAGCCTGGCCGCGTTCCCGCCTTCGCCGCTGCGTGCGGTAATGGAGGAAGTGGCCGACTACACGGTGGCGCGGGTGCGCTGAGCGCGCCCGGCCGGGTGGTTGCCCGGCCGGGGGCCCGACATCTCGTCGCCTCAGCCGGCGCGCAGCTCCGCCTGGAGCTGGTCGAGCGCCTTGGCGAAGCCGTCGAACATCTCGTCGAGCTCCGCCTCCTTGATGATCAGGGGCGGGCTCATCGCCACCGCATCGTTGGGCAGCGAGCGCGCGATCACGCCATTCGCCTCGGCGAGCTTGGCAAAGCGGGCACCGAGCTTGCGGGCCGGGTCGAAGTTCCGGTGCGTGGCCTTGTCCTCGACCAGTTCCATCGCCCCGATCAGCCCGACGCCACGCACCTCGCCCACCAGCGGATGGCTGGCGAAGCGCTCGCGCACCTGCTTTTGCATGTGCGCGCCGACCCGCTTCACATGGGCGCCGATGTCCATGTCGTCGTAGATCCTGAGCGTCTCGACCGCGACCGCGGCCGGCACCGGATGGCCCGAGTAGGTGAAGCCGTGGCCGAACGTGCCGATCTTGTGGCTCTCGTCGGCGAGCCCCTGGAACACGCGCTCGTTCACCATCACCGCCGAGATCGGCAGGTAGGAGGAGGAGAGCGCCTTGGCGCAGGTCAGAATGTCCGGCTGCATGCCGAAGGTCTGGCTGCCCCAGTAATTGCCGGTGCGCCAGAAGCCGCAGATCACCTCGTCGGCGACGAACAGCACGTCGTACTTCCTGAGCACCGCCTGGATCTTCTCGTAGTAGGTCGCGGGCGGCACGATCACGCCGCCGGCGCCCAGGACCGGCTCGGCCCACATTGCCGCGACGGTGTCCGGGCCCTCGGCGAGGATCAGCTTCTCGAGCTCGTCGGCGAGTCTGGTCGCGTAGGCCTCCTCGCTCTCGCCAGGCTTCGCGCCGTGGTAGTGGTGCGGGCAGTCGGTGTGGACGAAGCCCTGGAGCGGCACGTCGAAGCTGCGGTGGTTGGCCGGCAAGCCGGTCAGCGAGGCGGCGGCGAGGGTGATGCCGTGATAGCCCTTCACGCGGCCGATGATCTTCTTCTTCTGCGGCCGCCCCACCGCGTTGTTGAAGTACCAGACCATCTTGATCGCGGAATCGTTCGCCTCGGAGCCGGAATTGGCGAAGAACACCTTGCTCATCGGCACCGGCGCGCGCTCGACCAGCATCTCCGCCAGCTCGATCATCGGCAGATGCGCCTTGGCGGTGAAGGCGTGGTAGAAGGGCAGGGTGCGCAGCTGCTTCAGCGCCGCCTGCGCCAGCCGCTCGTTGGAAAAGCCGAGCGAGGCGCACCACAGCCCGGCGACGCTCTCGATATAGCCCTTGCCGGCCTCGTCCCAGACCCGCACGCCCTCGCCGCGGGAGATCACCATCGGGCCCGCGTCGAGATGGGCCTTGAGGTCGGTGTAGGGGTGCAGCGCGTTGGCGACATCGCGAGCCGCGGAGGAATTGGGGCGGATCTGGTTCATCCGGATCTCCATTGAGGGGAGGGGCCAAGGAAGTCGGCAGTGTCGCGCCGAAGCGCCCGCTGCGCAACGCCGCCGGGTCTCGGCGGCGCGGTCAGCCGCCCTTGACGCCGCCCGCCGTCAGCCCCGCCACGATCTGCTTCTGCATCACCAGGGTCAGGATCAGGACCGGCGCCGTCACCACCAGCGCGGAGGCGGCGAGCGGGCCCCAGCTCACCTGCTCGAAGGTCATCGAATTGTAGACCGCGACCGGCAGCGTGCGCGTGGTGCGCCCGGCGAGCACGATGCCGAAGACGAAGTTGTTCCAGCTGCCGATGAAGGCGAGGATGGTCGCGACCGTGATCCCCGGCCGGGCCAGCGGCATGGCGACGCGCAGGAAGGCCTGCCAGATCGTGGCGCCATCCACCAGCGCCGCTTCCTCGAGGTCCGGCGGCAGCCCCTCGAAGAAACCGATCATGATCCACACCACGATCGGCACGGTGAGCACCAGATGGGTGACGACGAGCGGGACCAGCGTGCCCAGCAGGCCGAGCTTCTGGAAGATCAGGTAGAGCGGGATCAGGAACGACAGCGCCGGCGTGACGCGCGCGAGCAGGATCAGCGTCGCCGAGCCCGTCGCCTTCGCCTTGGCGACGCCGTAGCCGGCCGGCACGCCGATCGCCAGCGCCAGCGCGGTGGCCGAGAAGGTGACGATGATGGAGTTCAGCGTGTCGCGGCCGAACTCGTTCTCGGCCAGCACCTTGGCGTAGTTGGCGAGCGTCGGCAGGTGCGGAATGAAGACCGGCGGGAAGGCCATGTTGTCGACCTCGTTCTTGAGCGAGAGCGAGGCCATCCAGAAGAAGAAGAACACGGTGGGCGAGAGCAGCACCAGCACGGCGAAGATCACTCCCGCCTGGCCCGCGAGCTTGCGCAGACGATGCCGGTTCACAGCGCGAGCGACCTCTGGCGCAGGCCGAGCATCACCAGCGTCACCGCGACGATGACGACGAAGAACACCAGCGTCACCGCCGAGGCAAAGCCCAGATGGTAGTAGGCGAAGGCCTGCTGGTAGAGATAGATGTTCATGGTCTCGCTCGCCGTTCCCGGTCCGCCCTGGGTGATGACGTAGATGATGTCGAAGGATTTCAGCGCGTCGATGGTGCGCAGCACGGCGGCGACGACGATGTGCGGCCACAGCAGCGGCAGCGTGATGTGGCGGAAGCAGTTCCAGGCGTTGGCGCCGTCGATGCGCGCCGCCTCGTAGGGGTCGCCCGGCAGGGCCGCGAGCCCGCCCAGCAGGATCAGCATCACCAGCGGCGTCCACTGCCAGGTCTCGATCATCGCTAGCGTCGGGATCACCGTCGTTTCGCTGTAGGTCCAGGCGGCCGGCGGCAGGCCGATCGAGGTCAGCAGGTAATTGAGCACGCCAAGCTGCGGATGGAACATCATCGACCAGACCAGCGCGATCGCGACCGGCGTTGCCATCATCGGCAGGATGAAGACGGTACGCGCCGCGCCGCGCAGCGGGAAGCGCTGGTTGAAGCAGAGCGCGGCGATCAGTCCCAGCACCAGCGGCGCGATCACGCCGATCGCGGTGAAGTAGAAGGTGCGCAGCACCGCCCAGCCGAATTCGGGATCGGTGAACAGGTGGCGGTAATTGGCCAGCCCGACCCAGGAGGTGCCGCCGGTGGGCGACCAGTCGGCAAGCGACATCGCCAGCGTGAACGCCCAGGGCAGCACGATCACCGCCAGCACGACCACGGCGGCGGGGACCGAGAACAGGCCGTAGCGGCGGGCATAGCCCCCGCCGGCGCGCGCCGGCGGGAGCATCGTCGAAACCGACAAGAGGCTCAGGTCTTCTTGTTCGACTTGTCGAGGACGGGCTGGAAGGCGGCGGTCGCCTTCCTGAGCTCCTTGGCGGGATCGGCGCCGGTGATGGTGTTGGTGAGGGCGACGCCGAACACGTCACGGAACTCCGTCACCGGAACGATCTCGGGCAGGCCGGGGGCGGAGACCGCCTGGCTCTTCTTCACCGTGTCCAGCCATTCCGGTCCGAACTTGTTGGTCTTGACCAGCGCGGGGTCGGAATAGACCGAAAGCCGCGCCGGCGTGCCGGAGCCGGTGCTCAGGATGTCGCCCATGATCTTCTTGGACGTCGCCCACTGCACATAATACCAGGCCGCACCCTTCTTCTTGCTCGCGGCGGTGATCGCCATGCTGTCGACGAAGCTCGCGGAATGCTGCGCCTTCGGCCCCTTCGGCACCACGGCGAAGCCGACGTCGTGCACCACCTTGCTCGACTTCGGGTCGATCAGCGGCGCCGAGAAGCCGACACCATCGAGCCACATGCCGACCTTGCCCTGGCTGAAGCTGGTCTGCGACTCGTACCAGTTGAAGCCGATGCTGCCGGGCGGTGCGGTATCGCGCATCAGCTTCTGATACATTTCCGCCCCCCAGATCGCCTCCGGCGTGTCGGTGAGCAGCTTGGTCCCCTCCGGGTTGGTCGTGTAGGCGTCCTGGCCCAGCATCCAGCTGGTCCAGCAGGGGATGTTGGCGTTCTTCAGCCCGCGGCCGACATAGCCGTAGGTGCCCTTGGACTTGTCGGTGAGCTTGTAGGCGCTGGCCACCAGCTCATCCATGCTAGCGGGGAAGGGAAGACCCTTCGCCTTGAACAGCGCCTTGTTCCAGAAGATGATCCAGAGGTCGGGGTTGAGCGGCACGCTGTCCATCCGCCCGTCCGCCTGCGTCGCGGTCTTGACCGCGCCGGCGCCGAAATCGGCGAAATCCCAGTCGGGTGCCGTCATCTCCGGGTTCTTGATGTAGTCGCGCACGTCCTGCAGCCAGTGCGCGTTGCCGAACAGGCGCTTGGAGACGTGCAGCGAGACCATGATCACGTCGAAGCTCGGACTGCCCGAGGCCATCTCGATCGCCGCCTTCGGCCGCTGCTGCTGTTCGGGGATCTGCTCGGAGCCGACACTGATGCCGGTGAGGGCCTCGAACTCTTTCTGGTGGTGCTGCAGAACGTCGCTGCGCGGGTTCTTGGTGAGGTTCACCTCGATATGAGTGCCCTTGTAGCGCTGCCAGTCGAACGACGAGGCGGCGTTGGCGCGACTGACGATCGCGGGGGCGGCGAGAGTGGCGGCGCTGCCCGCGAGCAGGCTGCGGCGATGCATCATGGACCTTCCTCCAATGGCGCTTGCTTGCGCGCTGGAAGACCAGCCTAATCCACGGAATACTGGGCTGAAAGCCCCCCGTTTCGCGGCCGGACGCGCCGCGCCGCCGGTGCGCCGGGCGTCGGCAACCCGGGAAGGGCGGAGCGCCATCGGCACGGCGGCGAGCGACGCTCGGCCACGCGAGCGGGGTGCGCCGTCATGCGGCGGCAGACCGTTTCTTTGTCGCAACGTTGCCGCCAGGCGGCGGTGGCGCGGCGGCGCCGGTTCAGCTTTCCAGTTCGCTGTCCCAGTAGAGATAGTCGCGCCAGGACTGGTGCAGGTAGTTGGGCGGGAAGGCGCGGCCGTTTTCCTGCAGCTCCCAGGTCGAGGGCTGGCGCGGCGCCTGGCGTGGATACATCCGGCACTCGCGTGGCAACCGGCTGCCTTTGACCAGGTTGCAGACGCCGCAGGCGGTGACGACGTTCTCCCAGGTCGTCCGCCCGCCGCGCGAACGCGGGACGACATGGTCGAAGGTCAGTTCCGGCGCGGCCTGGCGCTCGCCGCAATACTGGCAGCTGAACGCATCGCGCAGGAAGACATTGAACCGGGTGAAGGCCGGGCGGCGTGCCGAGGGGATGTAGTCCTTGAGCGCGATCACCGAGGGCAGCCGCATCGCCAGCGAGGGCGAGCGAACCTCGACTTCGTATTCGTTGAGCACCGACACCCGATCCAGGAACACCGCCTTCACCGCGTCCTGCCATGACCAGATCGACAGCGGGAAATAGGAAAGGGGGCGAAAATCCGCGTTCAGGACCAGCGCGGGAAAACTGTGGCCGCCATCAGGCAATGAGCGCTCCGCGTCTAGCGTCGTGCAACCGCTGGGGCTCGTCCGGTAGCCGAGCCGCCAGATGCTGTGCGACGTCGAAAACCTCGTTCCTTATTGCACCCCACCCGGCATGTCGCAAGCGGCCTTGTCCCGGATTCACGGAGGCGTCATGGGGAGAACGATGACGCTCATCACCCGTTTCGCGCCCTCGCCGACCGGGCTGCTGCATCTCGGTAGCGTGCGCGCCGCTGCCGCCGCGCATGCCCGCGCGCGAGCGGCCGGCGGGCACTTCCTGCTGCGCATCGAAGACATCGACCAGGCACGCTGCCGGCCCGAGTTCGCCGCCGCCATTACCGAGGATCTGCGCTGGCTCGGCCTCGACTGGGACGGCGAGGTGCGGGTGCAGTCGGAGCATTTCGCCGAATACGGCGCGGCACTCGCTGCGTTGCGCGCTCGTGGTCTGGTCTATCCCTGCTTCTGCTCGCGCGCGGATATCGCCCGCGCCGCGGCGGCGCCGCACGGCGCGGAGGAGGTCTATCCCGGCTCCTGCCGCCACCTGTCGCAGGCTGCGGCCGCGCGGCGCATCGCCGCGGGCGAGGCGCATGCATGGCGGCTCGATCTCGCGCGGGCCATGCCGGACGCGCCGCTCCTTCTCGACGACGAGGAGCAGGGGCGCATCCGTTGCGATCCTTCATCGTTCGGCGATGTCGTGCTGGCCCGCCGCGACGCGCCGGCGAGCTACCATCTCGCCGCCACGCACGACGACGCGCTGCAGGGCGTGACCCTGGTGCTGCGCGGCGAGGATCTGCGTCCGGCGGCGCATCTGCACCGGCTGCTGCAGCACCTCATGGGCTGGCCCGCGCCGCGCTACGCCCACGTCGCGCTCAAGCTCGGCGCCGATGGCCGGCGACTGGCCAAGCGCGACCGGGCCGCCACGGTCCGCGCGCTGCGCGAAGCCGGCGCGGCGCCGACCGAGGTGATCGCCCTGGCGCTCGCCTGAGCCGTGCTGGCCTGAGCAGCGCAGGCCTGAGCAGCGCTGGCCTGAGCAGCGCTCGCCTGGAGCGCGGTTGTCGGAGAGGCGCGCGCCGCGGTCGTTACGCGTTGCGCCGCAACGCCTCGGGGTTCACCACGTAGCCGGGGTCGAGCTTACCGTCAAAATATTCGAGCAGGTTCGCCACGGCGCGCAGCGACATTTTCTCGTAGCATTCGAGCGGGGCGGCGGCGTTGTGCGGGCTCAGCACCACGTTCGGCATCGCCAGCAGCGGGCTCTCCAGATCCGGCGGCTCGCGCACCAGCACGTCGAGCCCGGCCGCCTCGATCCGCTCCTCGCGCAGTGCGGCGACCAGCGCCGCCTCCTCGACCAGCGGGCCGCGCGCGGTGTTGATCAGCCAGGCCGTCGGCTTCATCGCGGCGAGGAAGTCGCCTCCCACCATCCCGCGCGTCGCGGCCGAGAGCGGGCAGTGCAGGGTCACGACGTCGGCGCGCGGCAGCGCCTCCATCACGTCGACCACTGGTTCGTAGCCGTCGGCGGCGATGCGTGGCACCGGGAAGGCGGGGTCGCGCACCATCACCTGCATGTCGAAGGCCTTGCACAGCCGCGCGGCGCGCGGGCCGATGCGCCCGTAGCCGATCACCAGCACGTGGCGACCGGCCAGCTCGTGCATGCGTCGCCCGTGCTGGATCATCCAGGTGCCGGCGCGTACCGACTGGTCGTATTCCACGGTCCGGCGCGCCAGCGCCAGCATCAGCATCAGCGCATGTTCCGCAACCGAAAGGTCGTTGGCGCCATTGACCACGCCGACGACGACATCGCGCCTGGTGCAGGCCGGGATGTCGATGGTGTCGTAGCCGACGCCGAAGCGGCTGATGACGCGCAGCCTCGGGGCGGTCGCGAGCAGCGCCTCCTGGACCCGCTCCAGGCCGACCATGATCCCGTCGGCGTCGCCGATCGTGGCGGCGAGCTCGCGCTCCATCGGCGGGCCGCGGAAGGCATCGGTCAGCACCGTCAGCTCGATATCCCTGCGCCCGGCGAGCCTGGCCATCGCGTTAGGGTGCAACGCCCGGCACAGAACGACTTTGTACATTCACCAACCTTCCCTGATCGGCCGCCATGCTTGCATTCCCTGTGTCGCGCGGCTAGAACCCGGGGTGTGATCAGCATCGCCGCCCTTCACATTTCTCTGTGTGCCCGCCGTCCGGCGGCCGGCGATGCGCTGCTGCTCCTTCGACTTACCCGCCCCTGAGCGTCACGCCGGGCGGCTCTGCGCCGGCATCGCTCAGGGGGTTCCCTGGGAAAGCCTGCGCATCACCGAAGGAGCGCCATCATGACCATCGACCATCCGAATTTCGGCAACATCGCCGATGACCGCCTGATCATTTTCGACACCACGCTGCGCGACGGCGAGCAGTCGCCCGGCTTCTCGATGAACCTCGCCGAGAAGCTGCGCATGGCCGAGGCGCTGGCCGAGCTGGGCGTGGACGTCATCGAGGCCGGATTCCCGATCGCCTCGGAAGGCGACTACGAGAGCGTGCGCGCCATCGCCCAGTCCATCCAGGGGCCGGTGATCTGCGGCCTCGCCCGTTCCGGCCGCGCCGACATCCTGCGCGCCGCGGAGGCCGTGGCCCCGGCAGAGCGGCGGCGCATCCATACCTTCATCAGCACCTCGCCGCTGCACATGAAGTACAAGCTGCGCATGGAGCCCGAGGCGGTGCTCGCGGCCGTCGCCGACAGCGTGGCGCTGGCGCGCCAGCACACCGACGACGTCGAGTGGTCCGCCGAGGACGGCAGCCGCACCGAGCCGGAATTCCTCTGCCGCTGCGTCGAGGCGGCGATCCGCGCCGGCGCCACCACGATCAACATTCCGGACACGGTCGGCTACGCCCTGCCGCAGGACATGGCGCGCCTCTTCACCATGGTGCGCGAGCGCGTCCCGGGGGCGGAGAAGGTGATCTTCTCCGCGCACAACCACAACGATCTCGGGCTCGCCGTCGCCAACACCATCGCCTCGGTCAACGCCGGCGCGCGCCAGGTGGAATGCACCATCAACGGCATCGGCGAGCGGGCCGGCAACGCGGCGCTGGAGGAGATCGTGATGGCGATCCGCACCCGCCCGGATTCGGTGCCGGCCAGGCCCCAGGTGGCGACGGAGAACATCCTGCGCACCTCGCGTCTTCTCTCGACGATTACCGGCTTCGACGTGCAGCCCAACAAGGCGATCGTCGGGCGCAACGCCTTCGCCCACGAAAGCGGCATCCACCAGGACGGCGTGCTCAAGAACGCGGCGACCTACGAGATCATGACACCGGAAAGCGTGGGCTGGACCAAGTCCTCGCTGGTGATGGGCAAACATTCCGGCCGCGCCGCGTTCCGCGACAAGCTGCGCGCGATGGGCTACGGCGACCTGGGAGAGAACCAGCTCAACGACGCGTTCCGCCGCTTCAAGGACCTCGCCGACCGCAAGAAGGTGGTCTACGACGAGGACATCATGGCGCTGGTCGACGACGAGGTGATGCGCGACCACGACCGCATCCGCTTCGTCTCGCTCGACGTGCATGCCGGCAGCAAGGCGAAGCCCAGCGCGGTGTTGGAACTGGAGATCGACGGCGTCACCCGCGCCGCGACCGCCACCGGCGACGGACCCGTCGATGCCACCTTCATTGCCATCCGCAAGCTGTTCCAGCACGAGGCGACGCTGCGCCTCTACTCGGTCGGCGCCATCACCGAGGGCACCGACGCGCAGGCGCGCGTGACGGTGCGCCTCGAGGAAGAGGGCAAGATGGTGGACGGGCAGGGCGCGGACACCGACACCATCGTCGCCTCCGCCCGCGCCTATGTGCACGCGCTGAACAAGCTCCTGGTAAAACGCACCCGCACCGAGCCCGCTGCGTTATCCGCTTGATCTTACAACAAAGATAAACCCGAGCCCGCCTCGGGTCGGGGTCGGTTGGCCGCCGGGCACGGGCGGCGGGACGGTCATGGCGGGGCCGTCCGGCCGCAACTCGCCGGGCCCTGCCACAGGGCGGCGGCGAATTCGGTCGCCAGGCCCGCCGGCTCCAGTGCCTCGGTACCGATCACCACCAGAGCCCGCTCGGCCGGCGCCCCGGCGCGGGTGAAGGCCCAGCGCTCGGCGGCGTATTGCAGCAGGAAGTCGCCGGCGTCGTCGTCGAGCCCGCAGAAGCCCTTGATGCGCAGCACCGAGACGGGCAGGGCGGCGAGCAGGGCGCGCAGGGCGGCGCGGTCGAATGGCCGCGCGTCGCGCCAGGTCCAGGTGCGGAACGGATGCGCGGCGGCGGCGAGGAAACGCGCGCGCGCATGCGGGACGGCAAAGTCGAGCTCGGCGAGGCTGGGCCCGTCATGCCGCGCTTCGATCAGGTGCGCCTGCGGGCGGATGGCGCGGACCAGCTCGCGGCTGCGCGCCAGTCGCTCGCCCGCGAGGTCGGTCTTGGTCAGCACCACGATGTCGGCATAGGCGAGCTGCCCGCGCACCACCTCGCCTACCGCCGCGTCGGCCAGCAGGCGCGCAAGGTCGGCGGCGTCGGCCAGCACCACCAGTGGCCCCAGCTCATAGCCAGGCTCGATCAGCGCGAGCTGCGCGATGCGCCAGGGGTCGGCGACGCCGCTCGCTTCCACGATCACCAGCGCCGGCCCGCCCGCCGCGACGCGCTCCAGCGCCAGGCCGAAATCCTCGCCGATCGAGCAGCACACGCAGCCATTGGTCAGCGTCATGCTGGTGGCGTCCGCCGCCGCGAGCAGCGCCGCGTCCACCGCGATGGCGCCGAAATCGTTGACCAGAACCGCGATCTTCCGGTCCGCCTGGGCGAGAAGCCGGTTGACCAGCGTCGTCTTGCCGGCGCCGAGGAAGCCGCCGACGACGAGCAGCCGGATCACGGCTGGCAGACCTCGCCGGCCAGCACCGTCGCCCGCACGCCGATCTCGCGCAGCCGTTCCGGCGCAACCTCGAACGGGTCCTCGTCGAGCACCGCGAAGTCGGCGAATTTGCCGGGCGCGATGCTGCCGATCGCGTGGTCGAGCCGCAGCGTCCAGGCCGGACCGAGCGTCACCGCGTGCAGCGCCTGCGCGACCTCGAGCCGTTCCGCCGCGGCGAAGATGCGCCCCTGCGAGGTCAGCCGGTTGACCGCACACCACATCGAGAACAGCGGGCCGAGCGGGGTGACCGGCGCGTCGGAGTGGATCGCGATCGGCACGCCCTCGCGCAGGGCGGTTGCGGCGGCGTTCATCCTCGGCGCGCGCACCGGTCCCGCGGTCAGCGCCGCGTGCTGCTCGCCCCAGTAATAGAGGTGGTTGGCGAAGAGATTGGCCGCCATGCCGAGGGCCGCCATGCGCCGGAACTGTGCCGCGTCGGCCATCTGGCAGTGCTGCAGGGTGGTGCGGTGCTCCGGGCGCGGGCAGCGCGCGAGCACGCACTCGAGGACGGCGATCGCGGTCTCGCTCGCCTCGTCGCCGTTGGTGTGGATGTGGATCTGCGCGCGGGCGCGCAGATAAGCCTCGACGATGCCCTCGAGCTCGGCGGGTGCGATGTACCACATGCCGTTCGCCGTACCGTTGTGGTAGCCGGGCCAGCGCAGCCGCGCGGTGAAGCCCTGGATCGAGCCATCGACCGTCAGCTTCACGATGCCGAGATGGAGCTTCTCGGTGCTGGTGCCGAGCAGTTCGCCGATCCGCGCG
>JAJXSZ010000046.1 GCA_021784255.1 Pseudomonadota bacterium
CGAGGGCGCGCGACGCGGGCGCGTCGCGCTGCTCGCCGGCTGCGCGCAGCAGGTGATCGCGCCGGCGATCAACACGGCGACGATCCGGCTGCTGACGCGGCTGGGGATCGAGGTCGTGGTGGCGCCGGACGGCGGCTGCTGCGGCGCGCTGACCCACCACATGGGCAAGCACGGACCGGCGCTCGCCGCCGCGCGCGCCAACATCGCCGCCTGGTCGCGCGAGATCGAGGGGCAGGGGCTGGACGCGATCCTCGTCAACACCTCCGGTTGCGGCACCACGGTGAAGGATTACGGCTTCCTGCTGCGCGACGACGAGGCCTGGCGCGAGCGCGCGACCCGGGTTTCCGCGCTTGCGCTCGACATCAGCGAATATCTCGATCGTATCGGCTATGCACCGACACGGGCACGGCCCGGCCTCGTCGTCGCCTATCACGCCGCATGCAGCCTCCAGCACGGCCAGCGCGTGACCGAGGCGCCGAAACGGCTGCTGCGTGCGGCGGGCTTCGAGGTCGTGGAGCCGGCCGAGGCGCATCTCTGCTGCGGCTCCGCCGGCACCTACAACATGCTGCAGCCGGAACTTTCCGCCCTCCTGCGCGAACGCAAGCTGCTGGCGCTTCGCGCCACCGGCCCCGACTGCATCGCCGCCGGCAATGTCGGCTGCCTCACCCAGCTCGCGGGCGAGATCCCGTCGGTGCACACGGTCGAGCTGCTCGACTGGATGGCCGGCGGCCCGCGTCCGGCCGGGCTCGGCTGAGCGGGCGGGGCGAGGGGCGCGCTCAGCGCGGCCCCGCGCGCAAGGCGGCGGCGACCTGCGCGATCACCTCGTCCCAGGTTCCGGCGGTGCGCTGGCGGAACAGTCTGGCGGTCGGATACCAGGGGCTGTCGGAGCGTCCGCGCAGCCAGCGCCAGTCGCACGCCCAGGGCAGCATGATCCAGACCGGCACGCCGAGCGCGCCGCTCAGGTGCGCCACGGCGGAATCGACCGTGACGACGAGATCGAGGCTGGCGATCAGGGCCGCGGTCTCGGCGAAATCGGTGAGCTGCGCCGAAAGGTCGCTCAGGCCGGGGAAGGCGCCGGTCGCCGCCATGTCGATCGCGGGAAACGGCTTCTGCAGGGCGACGAAGCTCGCGTTGCCGGTGGCGCCGAGCGGCGCCAGCCGGGCGAGGCGCAGCGAGCGGCGGCGATCGTTGGGATGCGTCGGGCGCCCGCTCCAGGCCAGGCCGATGCGCCGCAGCGGCCGCGGGGCGGTGCGGGCCAGGCGCTGCGCCCAGGCCGCGACGCGCACGGGGTCGGGCAGCAGATAGGGGATCTGGTCCGGTATCGTATCGATCGTGGTGTGGAACAGACCGGGCAGGGAGGAGAGGTGCGCGTGCGCGGCGTGGCCGGGAATGGCGTCCCAATTCTGGTAGCAGGCCGCAACCCCCGGCATGCGGGCGAGCAGCGGCGCCAGCTCGGCGCTGCACCCGAGGAACACCGATTCGCAGCGCTGCGCCACCAGCTCGATGTAGCGCGCGAACTGAATGCTATCGCCGTAGCCCTGGTCGCCCACCAGCAGGATGCGGCCCCGGGGGATCCGCATGCCGTTCCAGCGCGCGGAGGTCAGCCGCGGCAGCAGGCCGCGCCCGGCCTCGGTCTCGTTGCGCCACTCGTACTCGATCCAGCCCGGCCCGAACTCGCCCGCCGCGAGCAGGCCCTCCGCCAGCGCCAGGTGCGCATCCGCGCGTGTCGGGTCGAGGCCGATCGCGCGCAGCTGGCAGGCGCTCGCGCTGTCATGGTCGCCAAGCTCGGCGAAGGCGAGCGACAGGTTGACCAGGTTGGCCGTGTCCGCGGGTGCCAGGCGCATCGCCTCGCTGCCGGCGGCAACGGCGTCCGCGGCGCGATCGAGCGCGCGGTAGAAGGCGCCGAGCTGGGCATGCCACGACGCCACCCCGGGTTGGCGGCGCAGGGCGGCCTCGAGCCATTCGACGGCGCGCGCTGGATCGCCGCTGCGCCCGGCGATGACGCCTTGCAGCGCCAGGGCAGGGGGGTGGTCCGGCGCGGTGGCGAGGACGGCGCGGCAGACGCGGCGCGCCTCCTCCACGCGCCCCGCCTGCAGCGCCTGTTCGGCGCGCGCGAGGGCCTGGTCCGGCGTTTCGTGTTGCATGGCGGCCACGGTATCGCTCATCACCATCCTGGTAACACCGACCGGCGACCGGCAGACCGGCGCGCAACGCTCGGGCGCAACCGCGACCGCCGCGCGGTAGCGCCCGGTTGGCTCAGTCCGCTTCCGCGGGCAGCGGGCGGCCCTTCGTCTCGACGCCGAGCCAGATCACGCCGGTGCCCACGACCAGCACCAGGGCGACCGCCGCGCAGGCCGCGGGGATCGAGCCGAAGACGCCGACCAGCAGGCCAGCGATGATCGGGCCGGGCGCCGTCAGCAGCCGCGACATGTTGTAGCAGAAGCCCTGGCCGCTGGCGCGGATGCCGGTCGGGAACAGTTCCGGCAGATAGACCGCGAGCGTGCCGAAACTGCCGCCGAAGAAGAAGCCCATCACCGGCAGCAGCCGTTCGAGCTGCGGCAGCGTCGTCTGTGGGCGGAACAGGTAGAGGATCGTCGCCAGCAGCCCGGCGCAGAACAGGAAATAGCTCCAGCGCCGGCCGATCCGGTCCACCAGCGGCATCAGCGCGAGGAAGCCGAGCAGCGTGCCGACATTCATCAGCACGAAGAACCAGCCCACCGTGGCCGCCTGGCGAGCGGCACCGGCCGGGCCGAGCAGCTGGCCGATCCAGCCGGGCAGCAGCGTGAGCGCGCCCCAGCTTCCCATCATCAGCGCCAGTGCGGCGACCAGGCCGACCACGGTGTTGCGGCGCATCGCCGGGGCGAACAGCGCGGCGAAGGTCGCCGCCGCGGTGTCCGCCCGCCCGCCGGCCGCGGCGCGGGCCTGGGCACGCTGCCGCGCGTCGTGCCACAACGCGGGCTCGGGCAGGTTGCGGCGCATATAGGCGGCGGCGAACACCGGAATGATTCCGGCGATGAACACATAGCGCCAGCCAAGCGGGCCGAGCAGCATGGCGATGCCGCCGGCGAGGAACAGGCCAAACGGATAGGCCATCTGCATCACCTGCATCGCCCGCGCGCGCGCGTGGTCGGGCCAGGTTTCCGCGACCAGGGCGCCGCCCGCCGCCCACTCGCCGCCGATGCCGAGCCCGGCGAGGAACTGGCAGAGGGCGAGCATCGGCCAGTTCAGCGCCAGGCCGCCGAGGGCGGTGAACACGCCGTAGATGAGGATGGTCCAGACCAGCGTCGCCGAACGCCCGATCCGGTCCGCGACCACGCCGAACGCGACGCCGCCGAGGCCCCAGCCGAGGATCTTCACCCCGACCACCAGTCCGCCGACGCGCGCGATCGCGGCCGGGCTGGTGGCGCCGGTCAGGTCGCGCAGCGCCGGCACCATCACGAGGATGAACAGGTTGAGGTCCATCGCATCGAACATCCAGCCGAGGAAGCCGGAGGCCAGCGCGAGCCGCGGCGAGGCCACGCCCGCGGGCGGGGCCGGGCGAAGCACGCGGCTCACGCCGTGCCCGGGGTCGTGCCCGGGGCCGCGCGCGCGGCAAGCTCGATCAGCGTCTGCGTCATCACCTTGCCGTTGGCGTTGTGCGGCAACTGCGCCACCTGCAGGACGATGCGCGGCGCCAGCGGGCCGAGGTGCGCGGCGCAGTGCCGGTCCAGCGCCGGCCGGTCGATCGGCGCCGCGGCGACCACCGCGACTGCGACCTGGATCACCCCGTCGCGGTCGGGCACGCCGAACGCGGCCGCCGCGCTGATGCCGGGCAGCGCCAGCAGCACCTCCTCGACCTTGCGCGGGCTGATCTTCATGCCGCCGTGGTTGATGATCTCGACCGCGCGGGCGGCGATGACGAGGTGGCGGTCGGCGGTCACCATGCCGATGTCGCCGGTATAGAACCAGCCATCGCGAAAGCTCGAGGCGCTCGCCTCCGGGTCGTCCAGATAACCGGCGATGTCGCCCGGCGTGCGCACCCGGATCAGGCCCTCGGTGCCGGGCGGGAGCGGCTGGTGCGTCGCGTCCACCGCCTGCGCCTCGACCCCCGGCTCCAGCACGCCGACCGCGCCGGGCACGGGCGCGAGGTCCTCGCAGCGCCCCATGGCGACGACGCTGGTCTCGCTGGCGCCGAACGTCGCCATGATCTCCGGGCAGAGCTGCATCGTGGCGCGCCGCCACAGCGGCTCGGGCAGGCGGCTGCCGCCGGCGACGATCGAGCGCAGCGCGGGCGGGCGCGGCGCGTCGGGCGGCGTCGCCTCCAGGATCGCCTGCAGCACCGCAGGCGAGGTCATCAGCGAGGTGACGCGCTGCTCCACCAGGGAGCGGCGCAATTGGCCGGGATTGGAGAAGACGAGCGTGCCGCCGCCGGACAGGGTCGCGAGCACGACCCGCGTCGCCCAGTTGCCGTCCAGCCCGAGCGCACAGAGCACGACCGGCGCGAAGCTGGTGCGCGCGATCGGGTGGCCGGTCGCGGCGACGCGCGCGGCCATGGTGGCGTGACTGACCGGGCAGAAGCGCGGCAGGCCGGTGGTGCCGGAGGTGGCGAAGACGCGGAACAGCGCCGCCCCGCCGGGGTGCGGCGGCATCACCGCGACCGGCCCGGTGAGCCAGGCGGCGTCCAGCGCATGGCTGCGCAGCCCGGCCGGACCGGCCTCGCCCGGCATCACCAGGGCGGCGGAGAGGTAGCGCGTGGGGATGGACGGATCGCAGGTGACGACGCCGGCCCGCGCCAGGCCGAGGGCGACGATCAGCCCGAGCGCCTCGTCGCCGCCGGCGATGCGCAGCGAGACCAGCGTGCCCGGCTGCAGGCCGAGTTCCGTCGCGCGCCCGGCGGCGCGGCGGATCAGCGTGTCGAGCATGCCGAAGGAGACGGGCTTGCCGTCGATCAGGATCAGCGCGGCAGTGTCCGGGCGGGTCTGCGCCACGGCGTGGATGGGCTCGACAATGTTCATCGCCGTACCGCTACGCCAAGGGCACGTGGCAGCCAATCGTCCGCACGCTCAGAACCTGGTCGCGAGGCGCAACATCAGGGTGCCGATATTCGTCGAGCGGCCGGCCGTGTAGGAGGCGGTGGCACCGAGCCTGATCCCGCCGGGCACATTGGCGGTCAGTCCGAACCCGACATCGGCCAGGTTCGCGTCGCGCGACGGCGCGGCCACCGCGAAGCCCAGCCCGTTCGAGTAGCTGCCCGCGGTGGTCACGCCCGAGGTGTCGAAGTTGTGCAGGTAGTAGGCGTGCACGTCCGGGCGCAGCAGCCAGCCACCGACGCTGGCCGGCTTGTAGGCCAGCCGGGCGCCGATCCGGCTCTGCACCAGGTCGAGGGCCACGCTGTTGATATGCGCGGACGGGCCGGTGCCGCCGCTCATCGTGTAGCCGTCGACGTTCATGTGCAGTTCGCGCAGCGAGGCGTTCGGCGTCAGCACCGCCCCGCCGCCGAGGGGAAGCTGGTAGCCGGCCCGCGCCTGCGCCTCGAGCTGGCTGCCGCCGTAGGAGCTGGTCTGGCGGCCGAGGAAGGCCATTTCCTGCTTGCTCGTGTAGCGGTCCAAGCCGCCGGACAGGGCGCCGTCGACAAAGAAACCGTGCCGCATGTAGCTGGCATAAACGCCGGCTTCCACGGTGGTCATCGTGTCCATGTTGGCCGATGCGCCGCCGGTGTAGTCGATGTTGCTGTTGCCGGCGGCGAAGGCGACGCCGATCCGCAGATCCGGCGAGACGCGGGTATCGGCGCCGATGGCCGCGCCATAGGTGTTGGCGGCGAAGCCCCCGAAATCCTGCACCGTGGACTGGTAGGCGGTGGAGGCGAAGGGCACCGACCAGAGCACGGTGTCGTGGCCGGTCGGCACGCTGGTCGCCGCGTGCGCCGCCATCTGCCGGTCGGCGATGGCACGGCCGAGCGCGGTGTTGGCGCCGAGGCCGTTGGCCAGTTCCGCAGCGGCGGAGGCGACCGAGCGCGGCGCCGCCTGCTGGGCGAAGGCGATCCGCTGGTCGAGCGGCAGCGCGGCGATCGCGGCGGTGACGTTGCTGTAGGTGGATGCGCTCAGCCCGGCGATGCGCGTCGCGTAGGCGGCGGCGGCCGAGTTCAGGTAGGTCGAGCCGGTGGGGAAGAGGCCGGCGGCATAGGACAGCAGGGCCGATTGCGTGGGCACGGCGAAGGTCAGCGTCAGGGTGCCGGCAGCGACCGGATCGGTGACGATCGGCGTGTTGTAGTAGGGGCTCGGGTTGTCGCTGGCCGCGGGCAGGGTGAGCCCGCCGCCGACCAGGGTCAGGCCGCCCTGGGCGAGGAGGATCGTGCTGCTTGCCGGCACGTTCGCCGCGCCGGAGAAGTGCACCAGAACGCTCTTTGTGCCCGGCGTGATCGTTGCGGCGCCGGTGACGGTGAGCTGAGCCACGCCGCTGGCGCCGGCGTCGATCTGCAGCGTGCCGCCGGCGCTCTGGACGTAGTCGCCTTGCAGCGTCGAGGACGTCGTGCTCGCGGCGAGCACGCCGTTGTTGGTGGTCAGCGCCGCGCCGACCGTGCCACCGACCGAGGCGAAGGCGCCCGAGGCGATGTTGAAGGCCTGCGCGCCCTGGATCGTGCCGCCGCCCGGCGCCAGCGTCAGCGCGCCGGAGAGGACGTTGACGGTATCGACGCCGGTGATGTTGCCGCCGGCGGTGAAGCTGCCCGAGCCGAGCGCGAAGTCCACCTCGCCGCCGCTGCCGGACTGGCCGATGACGTCGCCGACGATGGCCCCGCCGGTGACGGTCAGCGTGTCGCCGTTGCCGCTCTGCAGGATGGCGCCGATGATGGTGCCGGCGTTGAGGATCGAAAGCGGCGTGGCGCCGGCGGAATTGTCGATCGCGACGCCGGACCCGTTGGCGGGCCCGCCCTGGATCAGGCCGCTCGCGGTGTTGGTGATGCCGTTGTCGATGGAGCCGGTGTTGACGATCGCGGTGCCGAGCAGCGACTGGATCGTGCCGGCATTGACGATCGAGCCGAGCGTGCCGGAATTGGTGATGGCGATGCCGCCGCTGCCGGTCGCCTCGATGACGCCGGTGGCGGCGTTGGCGATGCTGCCGAGGTAGCTGTAGGCGTTGTTGATCGCGTTGGCGTTGGTTCCGCTGGCCTCGATCAGGCCCGCGTTGGCGAGCGTGTTCAGCGTGCCGTAGTTGTAGATGGCCGTGCTGCCGTCGCCGGAAGCCGTGATCGCGGCGCCGGCCGCGTTGGTCAGGGTGCCGATATAGCCATAGTTATTGTTGACGGTGGTGGCGTTGGTCCCGGTGGACGCGATCACGCCGCCGGCGAGGTTGCTGATGCTGCCGGTCCAGCCGTAGCTGTTGCCGTCGACATAGATCGCGCTGCCGTTGTTCCCGGCCGACAGGATCGACCCGGAATTGACGATCGCCGCCAGCGAGCCGTCGTTCTTGATGGCGCTGCCGGAGGCGCCGGTGGCCTGGATGACGCCGCCAGCATAATTGGTGATGGTGCCGCTGTAGTTGTAGCTCTGGTTCAGGATCGCGACGCCGTTCGAGCCGGTTGCCTGGATCAGGCCGCTGTTGGTGATCGTTGCCAGCGTTCCGGGGTTGACGATGGCGTCGCCGTTGATCCCGCTCGCCTCGATCACCGCGCCGGCGGCGTTGTCGATGCTGCCGAAATAGCCGTAGTTGTTGTAGACCGCCTTGCCGTTGGTTCCCGTCGCCGAGATCACGCCGCCGGCGAGGTTGGTGAGGCTGCCGACGTAGGCGTAGTTATTGTTGACCGCCGCCGCGTCGGTCGCCGTGACCTGGATCAGGCCGGCGTTGGTGATCGCCGTCAGCGTGCCATCGACCCCGATCGCGAAGGCCCCGCGGCCGCTGGCCTGGATGGTGCCGCCGGCGTTGTTGGCGAGCAGGTCGAGCGTCGTGCCGTTGGCGACCTTGACCCCGACGCCGAGGTCGATGGCGGTCTGGCCGGAGGCGATGGTGCCGCTGTTCAGGATCGCGGCAACGTCGCTGGCGGCGGTGACCACCGCCGGCTGCGTGCCGACCGCCGCCGGATCGATCGTCAGCCCGCCGGTGCTGGTCACGACCAGGGTCTGGCCCTGGAGGAGCTGCTGCAGCGTGGTCAGGCTGTTCTGCTGGGTCGAGACCGTGACGGTCGTGGGAATGAGGACCACCACGGCGCGCGCACTGCCGGCGGCGCCGAGGCTGGCAAAGCCGGCGGCCGAGGCGAGCAGCAGCGAGCGGAGCGACGGGGTGGCGATGCGTTTCACGCGGGCCTCCTGGCAGGCTGCGCCGGCGTGTGTCGGCACGGCGGACGGGACAATCGACGATTAGGGCGATTAAGACGATTAGGATGATTAATCCACCCGCGTCCCCGCGAACGTTCGCGGGGACGCGTATTTATTAGACACCTAAAATGCATCACCGAACCGTGATCGTGGCAAGAGGCCGTAACGAATTATTTGGCCGCCGTCCCGCCCGTCGCGCCGGCGTCACGCATAGTTCACCATGATCGTCTTCTTGTGGGTGAAGTGCTCGAGCATGGCTTCGAGCGAGGCTTCCTTGCCCAGCCCCGAGCTCTTGACGCCGCCATAGGAAAGATTGGCCTGCACGACGAGGTTCTGGTTCACCTGCACCAGCCCCGCCTCCAGCCGGTGGGCGAAGCGCATCGCGCGCTTGAGGTCGTTGGTCCAGACCGAGGCGGCGAGGCCGTACTCGCTGTCGTTCGCCTCGGCCAGCACCGCCTCGGCATCGTCGAAGGGGAAGACGCAGGTGACGGGGCCGAAGATCTCCTCGCGCACCAGGCGCGAGGCCCTGGTCAGACCGGTGAAGATATGCGGGCGGACGTAGAGCCCCTTCCCGAGCGCCGGGTCGTCGGGCATCGCCGAGCAGGCGCGGGCATGGGCGCCGGCGGTCCTGGTGCCTTCCTCGATATAGGCCCGCACCTTGGCGAACTGCTCGGGCGAGATGATCGTGCCGATGTCGGTCTTCTCGTCGAGCGGGTCGCCCATCACCATCGCGTCCACCTTGGCCGCCAGCGCCTCGACGAAGCGGTCGTGGATCGCGCGCTCGACAAAGATGCGGCTTGCCGCGGTGCAGCTCTGGCCCTGGCGGGTGAAGCGCATCGAGGTGATGGCGCCGGCCACCGTCTTCTCGAAGTCGCAGTCGCTGAACACGATCATCGGCGACTTGCCGCCGAGCTCCAGCGTCACCGGGATGAGCTTGGAGGAAGCCGCGCGCGCGACGATGCGCCCGACCTCGACGCTGCCGGTGAAGGTCACCTTGCGCACCAGCGGGTGCTCGACCAGCGGCGCGCCGCATTCCGGGCCATAGCCGGAGATGATGTTGAAGCAGCCGGGCGGCAGGATGCGGTTCATCAGCTCGCAGACGCGCAGCACCGTGAGCGGCGCCTCCTCGGCGGACTTCACCACCACCGTGTTGCCCGCGACCAGGGCCGGCGCGATCTTGAGCGCCATCAGCAGCAGCGGCACGTTCCACGGGATGATGGCGCCGACCACGCCCAGCGGCTCGCGCACCGTGACGCTGAGCACGTCGGGCGCGAACGGCACGCTCTCGCCCTTCAGCTCGCTGCCCAGGCCGCCGAAGAACTCCAGGACGTCGGCGACCGTGTTCGCCTCGACCCGGCTTTCGGTGCGTAGCGCCTTGCCGGTCTCGAGCGCGATCAACCGGCCCAGCTCCTCGACATGCTCGCGCAGCAGCGCCGCACAGGAGGCGACCATGGCGCCGCGCTTGCGCGCCGGCACGCGCGCCCATGCTGGCTGCGCCGCGGCGGCGGCGCGCACTGCCGCATCGACATCCGCCGCCTCGCCGAGGGCGGCGTTGCCGATCGGCTCGCCGGTCGCCGGGTTGATCACGTCGAAGCTCCTTGCGGACGCCGCGGGCACCAGCCTTCCCCCGATCAGGTGACGCCCGGAGAGGGCGCGGGCGAGGGCGGCCTGGTCCAGGGTCGGCGCCGCGGGAAGCACGGGCGCGCTGTCGGGACGGTCGTTCATGCGTTTTCCTCCGCGAGTTGGCCGGGCGGGCTTGCGTCCGCCGGATGGCATGCCAAGAAGCCTGGCGCAGTATTTGGCGGCGGTATGGACCGCGCCCAGGACGGGAACAAGAGCGAATGGACGAGACCAGGAAGGGCGCGGAAGCGAAGGCCGCGGACGGCACGGGCGCGGCCAAGAATGGCGGGCCGCTCGCGGGATTGCGGGTGCTGGACCTGACGCGGGTGCTGGCGGGGCCGACCTGCACGCAGATGCTGGGCGATCTCGGCGCCGAGGTGATCAAGATCGAGAAGCCCGGCGCCGGGGACGACACCCGTGGCTTCGCGCCGCCGGTGATGGCGCCCACCGGCGAGAGTGCCTATTTCCTCGGCGTCAACCGCAACAAGCGCTCCGTCTCGCTCGACATCGCCCGCCCCGAGGGCCAGGCGATCCTGCGCCGGTTGCTCGGCGGCTGCGCCATCCTGGTCGAGAATTTCAAGGTCGGCGCGCTGGCCCGCTACGGGCTCGGCTACGACGAGCTCAAGGGCGAGTTCCCCAGCCTGATCTACTGCTCGATCACCGGCTTCGGGCAGACCGGGCCCTACGCGCCGCGGCCGGGTTACGATTCGCTGATCCAGGCGATGGGCGGGGTGATGAGCCTCACCGGCGAGCCCGACGGGCTGCCGCAGAAAGTGGGGGTTCCGGTCGCCGATGTTTTCGCCGGGCTCTATGGCTGCATCGGCGTCCTTGCCGCGCTGCGCCACCGCGAGCGCACCGGCGAGGGGCAGGCGATCGACATCGGCATGCTCGATACCCATCTCGCCTGGCTCGCCAACCAGGCGATGAACTACCTCGCCACCAGGCAGGACCCGCCGCGGCTCGGCAACCAGCACCCCAACATCGTGCCCTACCAGGTCTTTCCCACCGCGGACGGGCATGTGGTCCTCTCGATCGGCAACGACCCGACCTTCCGCCGCTTCTGCGAGGCGATGGGCCTCGAAGCGCTGCTGGCGGACGAGCGCTTCGCGACCAACGCCGCGCGCGTCGCCAACCGCGAGCTGGTGACGGCGACGCTGACGCCGGTGCTGCAGGCGCACCCGACAGCGTGGTGGGTGGAGAAGCTGGAAGCGCTGAAGATCGGCGGCGGGCCGATCAACCGGCTCTCCCAGGTCTTTGCCGACCCGCAGGTGCAGGCGCGCGGCATGGTGGTCCGGATGGCGCACCCGAAGGCGCCGGACGGGATCGAGGTGGTGGCGAACCCGGTGAAGCTCTCCGCGACCCCGCCCGAGTACCGCCTGCCGCCGCCGCTGCTCGGCGAGCACACGGCGGACGTGCTGGGCGAGCTGCTCGGCATGTCCGGCGCCGAGATCGCCCGGCTGCGCGAGCAGGGCGTGGTGTGAGGCGCCGCCGCGCGCCGCGGCGCCGGCGTCAGTGGTGGCCGCGGGCGAGCGGCACGCCGTAGTCGCGCGCGAACACGGCGAGGATCTCGTTCAGGTCCTCGGTCGCGACGTAGCTCTCGCCCTGCCGGCGCACCAGCATCGGGCAGCCCTGCTGCGCCTCGCCGACCAGCTCCACGATCTGGCGGCGCGGGCGCGGGAAATCGACGTGGCGCACGACCACGCGCGCGGCCAGCTCGGGGTAAGTGTTCAGCAGGCCCTCGATCAGCATGCAGTCCGGGCAGTATTCGCGCTCGCCGGTCTCCGAGACGAAGCCGGGCTTGAGCAGAAACAGGATATCCGCGGGCATCGCGTCCTCCGTGGCAGCGGCGCGAGGCTAGGCGCCGGCTCCGCCGCCGGCAACGGCATACGGCCCCAGGCTGCGTGCAGCGCCAGATAACTCTATGCCGCGCGCCGCGCCGCGGGCAGCCTTGCCGCGGCATAGACCAGCGCGCTCAGCGCCGCGATCCAGAAGCTGGTCGGCCAGTCCGTCTCGTAGGCGAGGGCGAGTCCGCCCCAGGCCTGCAGCAGGGCGAGCGCGGCCGCGAGCAGCACCCCGGCGCCGACGCGCCGCGTCAGCCGCAGCGCGGCCGCCGCCGGCCCGACCATCAGCGTGAACACCAGCAGCACGCCGACGATCTGCGCCGCCGCGGCGGTGGCAAACGCGACGATGGCGAGGAACAGCGCCGCGATCAGCCGCAGCGACACACCCCTCGCCTCGGCGAGCTCCGGCTGCAGGCTGGCGAACAGCAGCGGCCGCGCGATCGCCGCCAGTGCTGCCAGCGCCGCCACGGCGAGCGCGAGCAGCGACCAGACGGTGGCCCGGTCGACCGCGAGCACGTTGCCGAACAGCAACGACGTCGCCTGGGTCGCGAAGCTGGTGACGAAATGCAGGAACAGGAAGCCGAAGCCGAGCGCCAGCGCCAGCACCAGCCCGATCGCCACGTCGCGCTGCGCCAGCTCCTCGTCCAGCACCCCGATCGCCAGGCCGGCGGCCAGCGTCATGCCGAGCAGCCCCCAAAGCGGCGGGATGCCGAGGAGGAAGGCGCCGGTCGCGCCGGTGAAGCCGATATGCGCGAGCGCGTGGCCGGCGAATGTCTGGCCGCGCAGCACCAGGAAATAGCCGACCGGCCCGGCGACCAGCGCCACGATCGCCGCGGCGGCAAAGGCGTTGCGCATGAAGCCATAGTCAAGCATCGGCAGCACCCGCGTCGCCGTCGTGGCCCTGATGGCCGTCGTGGTGGTGGGCGTGGCCGGGCATGAGCGCGTGCGCGTGCGCATGTTCGCCGCAGCCGTGCGTGTCGCGCGCCATGTCGAGCGCGCCGGCCATGACGAAGATCCGCCCGCCGGCCCGCACCACCTCGATCGCGGCACCGTAGAGGCGCGAGAGCACCGGCGCGGTGATCACCTCGTCCACGGTGCCGAGCGCGGCCTGGCCGTTGCCGACATAGAGCACGCGGTCCATCACCCGCAGCAGCGGGTTCAGCTCGTGCGCGCTGAACAACACCGTGACGCCGAGGCTGCGGTGCAGCGACGCGACCAGCTCGACCACACCGGCCTGGTGGCTCGGGTCGAGCGAGATCAGCGGCTCGTCGAGCAGCAGCAGCCGCGGGCGGCCAAGCAGCGCCTGGGCGAGCAGCAGCCGCTGGCGTTCGCCGCCGGACATCTCCGCCAGTGGGCGGCGGGCGAGCGCCGTGGCGGTGACCAGCTCCAGCACCCGGTCCACCTCGGCGCGGCCGGCGCGGTCGGCCAGCGGCAGG
>JAJXSZ010000047.1 GCA_021784255.1 Pseudomonadota bacterium
CTGGATGACGTCGAAGCCGCGCGCCGTCAGGTAGGGCTGCTCCATCGCCTCGACGAAGGCGGCAAGCGAGGGCGCCACCCGCGGGTCGACGACCAGGAACTCGTCGGCATCGACCCGGATCACGACGTCGTAACAAGCCAGCAACGAGGTCACCAGCGGCGTGATCGCGGCCAGGCGCGTGTGATCCTCGTAGCCCACCGGCAGCTCGATCAGTCCGCCGAGCCGCAGGTCGCGAAACCCCGCGCCGCAGCCGGCGTAGGTGACGACGAAAAGATTCTCGGCGCCGAACTGGGCAGCGTAGTAGCGGTGCCAGACCGGAAAGACGAACCGGCTCGAGACCGCATCCGTCACCACGCCAACGCGCAGACCCATGCTTGCCCCCCGGACCGGTTCGCCGCGCAGGCAGCCTCGCCCCCGCCCCCCGCATCTACAAGAAGCGCGCGCGAAAACAAACGCCGCCCCGGCGCGCCGCCGCTGGCCCGGCGGCGACCGCCTCAGACACCGCCCAGCCCCCGCACCTGCCGCTCGATCCAGGCATACGTCTTCTCCAGCCCCTCGCGCAGCGGGCGCGACGGCGCCCAGCCGAGCCGCGCGCGGATCCGGCGGTTGTCGGAGTTGCGCCCGCGCACGCCGAGCGGCCCCGGGACGTGGCGCAGCTCGATCCGCTTGCCGGCGATCTCGGCGACCATCGCCACGAGCTGGTTGATCGAGACCATCTCCGCGGAGCCGATGTTGAGCGGCCCCGCCTCGCCCGCCCGCAGCAGCCGCGTCGTCCCCTCCAGGCATTCATCAACATAGAGAAACGACCGCGTCTGCTCGCCATCGCCCCAGACCTCGATCGCCTCGCCCGAGCGCGCCTCGGCCACCTTGCGGCAGATCGCCGCCGGTGCCTTCTCGCGCCCGCCGCTCCACGTCCCCTCCGGCCCGAACACGTTGTGGAAGCGGGCGATGCAGGCAGCGAGCCCGTGGTTGCGCCGGAACGCAAGGTAGAGCCGCTCGGAAAACAGCTTTTCCCAGCCATACTCGCTATCGGGCGCGGCGGGGTAGGCGCTGTCCTCGGCGCAGTCCGGATGGTCGGGGTCCTGCTGGTTGTGGGCGGGATAAATGCAGGCGGAGGAGGCATAGAAGATCCGCCCGACCCCGGCCCGGCGCGCTGCCTCCAGCATCTGCAGGTTGACCAGCGCCGAGTTGTGCATGATCGCGGCGTCGTGCTCGCCGGTGAAGATGTAGCCCGCGCCGCCCATGTCCGCAGCGAGCTGATACACCTCGTCGAAGGCACGGTCGCAGACCGCGGCACAGACCGCCGCCTCGCGCAGGTCGCCGAGGACGAACTCATGCGCCTGGCTCGGCGCGTATTCCGGCGCCTTTAGATCGACGCCGCGCACCCACATCCCCTCGCGGCGCAGCCGGCGGACGAGATGCGCGCCGATGAACCCGCCGGCGCCGCAAACCAGGGCATGGCGCATGAAAACCCCTCCTTGGCGGCCCGGCCGGGGCGGCGGGCGGCGTTGACCCGCCTCACGAAATTGCCTTCCGCCGCCGATGGTCAAGCCTCGCCCGGCCGCGCTCGCGCCACCGGCCGCGCGGCCAGCGGTTGACCGGGCGCGGATTTCGCGTTTCTTGGCTCTCTCCCCGACCACGCAGCACCCAGGGCAGGCGCATGGACCATCCGCAATCCCCGATCAGACCCGCCATTCAGAGCCTCGAGGACTCGCCGATCGTCGAGGTCTGGCGCATGGGCTATGGCCGCCAGGACGTGATCGGCATGTTCGCCGGCGAGCCCGACGTGCCCACCCCGGCGTTCATCCGCGAGGCCGCGAGCCAGGCGCTCGCCGCCGGCAAGACCTTCTACACGCCCAACCGCGGCATCCCCGCCATGGGCGAGGCGCTGAGCGAATACCTGGGCGGCGTCTACGGCGTCGCCGTCCCGCCGGCGCGCATCGCGCTCACCCAGTCGGGGATGGAAGCGGTGATGCTGATCGCCCAGGCCACTGTCGCGCCGGGCGACAACGTCATCGCCGTCACCCCCTCCTGGCCCAACATCATGCGCGCCATGCAGATCTGCGGCGCCGCCATCCGCGAAGTCGCGATGACGCCCGGCGCCGCCGGCTGGGCGCTCGATCTCGCCGCCGTGGAGGCCGCCTGCGACGAGCGCACCCGCGTCATCTACCTCGCCTCGCCGGGCAACCCCACGGGCTGGATGATCGACCGCGACCAGGCCCTGGCGCTGCTCGCCCTGGCACGCCGGCGCAACATCGCGATCCTCGCCGACGAGGTCTATCACCGCACGGTCTACGACCGGAAAGCCGCGTTCTCCTTCCTCGAGATCGCCGAGCCGACCGACCCGGTCTTCGTCGTCAACTCCTTCTCCAAGGCGTGGGCGATGACCGGCTGGCGGCTCGGCTGGATCGTCTATCCGGAAGGGACCACGGATGCGTTCGAGAAGCTGATCCAGTTCAACACCTCGGGCGCGCCGGAGTTCCTCCAGCACGGCGCCATCGCGGCGCTGCGCCAGGGCGAGGGCTTCGTCGCCGAGTTCGCCGCCCGCTGCGGCCAGGGCCGCGCCATCGTCAACCAGCGCCTGGCAGCGATGCCGCGCATCGCCAACACCCCCTCGGCCGGCGCCTTTTACGCCATGTTCGCGGTGGACGGGGTCACGGACACGCTCGCCTTCTGCAAGCGCGCCGTCATCGAGGCCGGCATCGGCATGGCCCCCGGCACCGCCTTCGGCCGCGGCTCCGAGCACCAGGTCCGCCTGTGCTACGCCAAGAGTGCGGCGCTGCTGCACGAGGCGATGGACCGGCTGGCGAAATTCGTCGCCGGCTACCGCGAGGCGTGAGCGGCGCGATGGCGGAGCCGACGCCCCCGACGCGGCGCTGGGTGCGCGAGGGCGTGCCCGACGCCACTCCGCGCCCGCGGCTCGCGACGGCGCTGGCGCGCGGCTTCGCCAATCGCTGCCCCAATTGTGGCCGGGCGCCGGTGTTCGACGGCTATCTGCGCGTGGTCGCGCACTGCGCCCATTGCAACGCCCCGCTCGGTGAGCTGCGCGCCGACGACGCGCCGCCCTACATCACCCTGCTCCTGGTCGGGCATATCGTGGTGGCGCTGCTGCTGGTGGTGGAGCGCGGCTTCTCGCCGTCCACCGCGGTCGAGACGGCGATCTTCGTGCCTCTCACCGCGGTGCTGATCCTCGGCCTGCTGCGCCCGATCAAGGGCGCCACGGTAGGGGCGATGCTGGCGCTCGGCTTCCTGCACGCCTCCGATGCCTGACCTGCGGCGTATCGTCCTCGAAGGCGACGGCCTCACGCGGCTGTCGCCGCTGCTCGAGGCCGACCGGGCGCAGGCGGTCGCCGACCTGCTGGTCGAGAATTGCTTCCGCCCCACCGGCCGGCCCGACGCGCAGCTGGCGCTGCGCCTGTCGATCCAGGAAGGCCGGCTGGTGTTCGACATCCGCGACGAGCACGACGCCCCGCTGATCGCCCACGCCCTCGCCCTCGGCCCGTTCCGCGACCTCATCGGCGACTATCAGATGCTGGTGGAAAGCCACATCGCCGCCGTCGCCGAGGGCCGCGAGGCGCGCATCCAGGCGATCGACATGGGCCGGCGCGGCCTGCACAACGAAGGCGCGACGCTGCTGCGCCAGCGCCTGGCCGGCAAGGTCGAGCTGGACTTCGAAACGGCGCGCCGCCTGTTCACCCTGGTCTGCGTGTTGCGCACCCGCCTCTGACCCGGAGCACCCCGCCATGAAGGTGGACGGCCAACCCTATCGCAGCATCTGGGTCGATCCCGACGGAAGCACGGTGCGCGTGATCGACCAGACGCGCCTGCCCTGGGCATTCGAGACCGCGGCACTGCGCACGCTCGACGACGCGGCGCACGCGATCCGCGCCATGCTGGTGCGCGGCGCGCCGCTGATCGGCGCCACCGCCGCCTACGGGCTCTGCCTGGCCGCCCGCGCCGACGCCTCACTGCCCGGCCTCGAGCGCGCGGCCGCACTGCTCAACGCCACCCGCCCGACGGCGGTGAACCTGGCCTGGGCGCTGGCGCGCATGATGGCGCGGCTGCGCGGCTGCGGCGAGCGCGAGCGCGTCGAGACCGCCTATGCCGAGGCGGCGCGCATCGCCGACGAGGACGCGGCGCAGTGCGAGGCGATCGGCCGCCACGGCGCGGCGCTGATCGCGGCCGCGGCCGGCGCGCGGCCCGGCCGCGTCAACCTCCTCACCCACTGCAACGCCGGCTGGCTGGCGACGGTGGACTGGGGCACCGCGCTCGCGCCGATCTATGTCGCGCACGAGCGCGGGCTCGACGTCCATGTGTGGGTCGACGAGACCCGCCCGCGCAACCAGGGCGCCGCGCTGACCGCCTGGGAGCTCGGCCGCCACGGCGTCCCCCACACCGTCATCGCCGACAACGCCGGCGGCCATCTGATGCAGCACGGCCGGGTCGATCTCGCCATCGTCGGCGCCGACCGCGTCGCCGCGAACGGCGACGTCGCCAACAAAATCGGCACCTATCTCAAGGCGCTCGCCGCCCACGACAACGGCGTGCCGTTCCACGTCGCGGTGCCGTCCTCAACCATCGACTGGAGCCTCGCCAGCGGCCGCGACATCCCGATCGAGGAACGCAGCGGCCAGGAAGTCGCGATCGTCAGCGGCCGGACCGAAAGCGGCGCGATCGCCGCGGTCCGTATCACTCCCGAAACGTCGCCGACCGCCAACCCCGCCTTCGACGTGACGCCGGCGCGCCTGGTCAGCGGCCTGGTCACCGAGCGCGGCTGCTGCGCGGCGACGCGGGCGGGCCTGCGCGCCCTGTTCCCCGACGCCGCCCACGCGGAACCTGCTTAGCGGCGAAGGTCGGGCCGGGGCCGCCTGCCTCAGGCGACCGTCTCGCAGCGAAACCCCTCGCCCCAGCGCCGCACCCGCCCGCGCGAGGGCGAGGGGAAATGCGCGAAGCAGCACAGCTCGCCAGTGTCGCACATGGCCTCGAGAAAGGCGCGGCGCGTGCGCGCCGCCTGCGCGGGGTCGCTGTCGGACATCATCGACAGCTCGGGGTAGCGCGCCTGCAGCGGCGAGTGGATCAGGTCGCCGGTGATCGCGGCCACCCGCCTGCCCTTGCCCAGCGCGACCGCGAAATGGTCCGGCGTATGCCCCGGCGTCGGCATCAGCCGCAGATGCTCGTCGAGCACGTGGTCGCTCGCGATCAGGTCGCAGCGCCCCGCCGCCACTACCGGCAGCACCGAATCGCCGATCGCCTCGATCGGCGCGACGGCATGGCGCGCCTGCCAGAACTCCAGCTCGCGGCGGGAAAACAGGTAGCGCGCACGGGGAAAGGTCGGCACCCAGCGCCCGTTCTCGAGCCGCGTGTTCCAGCCCACATGGTCGGCGTGCAGATGCGTGCACAGCACCACGTCGATGTCCTCGACGCCGAGCCCCAGCGCCGCGAGCCCGTCCATCCACGCCCGGTCGGTCTTTTGGTGCCAGAGCGGGCGCGTCGTCCGCTCCTTGTGGTTGCCGATGCAGGAATCGACCAGCACCACATGGTGCGGCGTGCGCACGACGTAGCTCTGGAAGCAGAGCACCACCCGGTCCTCGGCATCGAGGGCCGCGGGACGCAGCCAGTCCCGGTTTGCCGCCAGCACCGGCTCGGCGAGCCCGGGGAGGAACTGGCGCACCGACATGAACGGCGCCTGCATCTCCACGATCCGGTGGATGGTGACATCGCCGAGGACGATGGTGTTGGCCTGCTCGCCCATGCGCGCTCTCCTTGCGTGAAGGCTAGTGCCACCCCCTTCCCCCGTCCACAGCCATACCGCGCGCGGGACCAAGCCATGCCGCCGCACCGCTTTGGCAATGCCGCCGGCGCGGGCTAGCCTGGGCCAATGGACTCGTCCGAGGCCGAGGCGCGGCCGGCAAGATCGGCGGACCGCGCAAAGAATCCGACCATCGTCCTGCTCATCGTCGCCACCGCGATGTTCATGGAGCAGCTCGACGGTACGGTGCTCGCCACCGCCCTGCCGACCATGGCTCGCAGCTTCGATGTCGACGCGCTGCACATGAACGTGGCGCTGACCGCCTACCTGCTGACGCTGGCGATGTTCATCCCGGCCAGCGGCAAGATCGCCGACCGCTTCGGCTCGCGCACCGTCTTCCGCGCCGCGATCGGCCTGTTCACCCTGGGCTCGATCCTCTGCGCCCAGGCGCCCACGCTCGGCGCCCTGGTTGCCGCGCGCATGCTCCAGGGCGCGGGCGGCGCGCTGATGTCGCCGGTCGGGCGGCTGGTGATGCTGCGCGTCGTCTCGAAGTCGGAGCTGGTCCGCGCCATGTCCTGGCTGATGCTGCCGGCGACGATCGGCCCGATCGTCGGCCCGCCGCTCGGCGGCTTCCTCGTCACCTACCTTTCCTGGCACTGGATCTTCTACATCAACGTGCCGATCGGGCTCGCCGGCATCGTCCTGGTCTCGATCTATATCGAGCAGATGAAGGAGGAGGCGCCGGAGCCGTTCGACCTGCGCGGCCTGATCCTCGCCGGCACCGCGCTCGCCTCGCTGATGTTCGGCCTCGAGATGGCCTCGCGCGGCGTCGGCTCGGCCTTCGTCGTGGCCCTGCTCGCCGGCATCGGCATCGGCGCGGCGCTGCTCTACACCGTGCATGCGCGCCACCACCCGCGCCCGATGCTGGATTTCGCGCTGCTGCGCATCCCGACGATGCGCCTCTCGCTCGCCTGCGGCACGCTCTCGCGCATCTCGGTCGGCGCCATGCCGTTCCTGATGCCGATGATGTTCCAGCTCGGCTTCGGCTACTCCGCGGCGCGAAGCGGGCTCATCACCTTCGCCAGCTCCGTCGGCTCGCTCGCCGTGCGCGGCCTCGCGCCGGGCATCATCAAACGCATGGGCTTCCGCCAGGTGCTGGTCTGGATCGGCGCGCTGGCCACGCTGCTGCTGGCGCTGGCCGCCGCCTTCCGCCCCGGCTGGCCGGTCTGGACGATCTACGCGCTGCTGATCGCGATCGGGTTTTTCCAGTCGCTGCAGTTCATGGCCTACAACACCATCGCCTACGCCGATGTCTCGCGCGCGCAGATGAGTGCGGCAACCAGCTTCTACACCACGTTCCAGCAGATGGCGCTGTCGCTCGGCATCGCCACCTCGGCGGCGGCACTCGCGGTCTCGATCCGCGTCACCGGCCACCCCGGGCCGGAGCTGAGCGACTTCTCCGTCTCGCTGCTGTTCGTCTCCGCGATCTCGATGGCGGCACCGCTGCTGGCGACGCGGATGGACGCGAACGCGGGCGCCGAGATGTCGGGCCATCGGGCGGGCCCGTCGCTGGCGAAGGCGCGGCATTAGGTCTTTGTGCCGCAGGTCTTTGTGCCGCCCGATCGGTGCCGCCGGCGCGGCCCGGCGGCAACGCAGCGGCCCGGCTCATCACGAGATGGGAACGAATCCGGGCCGCTTGAAGCGCCCGGCGGCGCGCGGCAGGCGGTCCCGCCGCGCGCCGCCGGTCAGCCGGACCGGCTCAGAGAGACTTGTGCGTCCCGTCGCACATCGCGCCGTTCTTGCTGTGCTTGCAGCCGCAGAACCAGGCGTCGCCATCCTTCTCGGCCTTGTATTCCTTGGGCGAGAAGGCGCTGCCCTTGTGCGAGCCGTCGCAGAACGGCTGGTTCTTGCTCTGCCCGCAGGCGCACCACCAGTACGACTTCCCCTCTTCCACGGTAACCTTGTACGGCGCCTTCTGGGCGATATGCGGATCAGCCATCGAGACCTCCTTATTGTTCGATACCGAACGATACTCTATCGGCGCGCCGTGTCCAACCCGATCGCCTTGTAAAGCAGCGAGGCGCCGTGGCGCGCGCCGTCCGGGCCCACGGCATAGTCGGGCACGCTGCCCGCGAGCGTCCAGCCCCGCGCGAGATAGAGCCGCTCCGCCTCGCCCCCGGTGCGCGCATCGAGCGTCAGCAGGCTGCGCCCCAGCCGCGCCGCCTCCGCCTCCGCCGCCGCCAGCAGCGCCGCGCCGATGCCGCGCCGCCGCGCCGCGGGGGCAACCAGCAGCTTCTTGAGCGCACCGCGGTGCCGCTCGATCGCCGGCGCCGCCAGATCGAGCATCACCGCGCCGACGATCCGCCCGTCGAGCCAGGCGATGCCGATCCGCCGCTCGCCGCGCGCCACCCGGGCCGCGCGCTCGCGCCAGAACGCCAGCGCCGCCGCCGGGTCCATCGGTGCCGCGTAGCCGAGGCTCGCGCCGGCGTCGACGCAGGCCACCAGCAGCGCCGCGAGCCGCGCCACCGCGCTCTCCGCCTCCATCGGGTCGAGCATGCGGATCTCGACGCCGGCAACCGGCTTGCGGTAGCGGAACTCCAGCGTGCCGGCGCGGTCGTTGACCACCCGTATCGGTCCCGAGCGCAGGAAATCGTGCTTCTCGTAGAAGGCGTGTGCCCGCGCGAAGCGGGTGTCGGACCACAGCACCAGCTCCGCCGCTCCGGCCGCGCGCGCATGCGCCTCGACCCCGGCCACCAGCCGCGCCGCCAGCCCGCCGCCGCGCGCCGTCGGAGCGACGTACATCCGCACCAGCTCCCAGGTCGCGCCGGCGAGCGGATGCGTGCCCACCATGCCGACCACGGCGCCGTCCTGCTCGGCGGCCCACACCGCGCCGCCCTCGCCCGCCACATGGCTCGCCCAGGCGCGCAGGTCGGGCGCGTCCTCGTCGAGGTCGAACACGCAGCCGGGGTAGGAAAGCCAGGCCTCGCGCACCAGCGCGATAAAGCCGGCCGCGTCCTCGTCGCGCCCCGGGCGGATGTGCGCGTCGGCCTTCACGTCAGGCGAGCTGGGCAACGAATTCCCCGATCCGCCGGCAGGCCTCGACCAGGCTCGCCTCGTCGGTCGCGTAGGAGAGGCGCAGATACGGGCTCATCCCGAACGCGGCGCCGCCGACCACGCCGACATGCTGCTCCTCGAGCAGCGCCTCGGCGAAATCCTGGTCGGACCCGATCCTGCGCCCGCCCGGCGTGGTTCGGCCGAGGCAGCCGGCGATGTTGGGGAAAACGTAGAACGCCCCCTCGGGGCGGTGGCACGCGATGCCTGGGATCGCGTTCAGCGCATCGACGACGATATCGCGGCGGCGCCGGTAGAGCGCCGCGCGCTCCGCGACCAGCTCCTGCGGCCCGTCGAGCGCCGCCGCGGCCGCCGCCTGGCCGACCGAAGAGACGCCCGCCGTCGCCTGGCCCTGCATGTTCACCATCGCCCGGATCAACTCGCGCGGCCCGGCCCCGAACCCGATGCGCCAGCCGGTCATCGCATAGGTCTTCGACACCCCGGAGATCGTCAGCACCCGGTCGGCCAGCGCCGGCGCCACGCGGGCGATCGAGGCGACTGGCTCGGCGCCATAGGCGAGATGCTCGTACATCTCGTCGGCCATCACCCAGACCTGCGGATGCTGTTCCAGCACCGCGGCGATCGCGCGCAGCTCTCCGTCGCTGCACGCCGCCCCCGTCGGGTTGTTCGGCAGGTTCAGCACCAGCCATTTGGTGCGCGCCGTGACGGCCGCCGCGATATCCTCCGGCCGCGGCTTGAAGCCATTGTTCTGATAGCAATTCACCTGAACGGGCGTGGCGCCGAGCAGGCGCGCCATCAGCGGGTAGGCGCCCCAGTACGGCGCCGGGACGATGACCTCGTCGCCCTCGTCCACGGTCGCCATCAGGGCGTCGAAGATCACCTGCTTGCCGCCGTTGCCGACCATGATCTGGTCGAGACCGAACTCGAGCCCGTTCTCGCGCGCGAATTTGCGCTGCACCGCCTCCTTCAGCCGCCGCGTCCCGTCCTGCGGCGGATACTTCGTCTCGCCGGCCAGCGCCGCCGCGTGCGCCGCCGCGATCGCGTGCGGCGGGGTCGGAAAATCCGGCTCGCCGATGGTCATCATGATGACGTGGTGCCCGGCCTCGCGCAGCGCCCGCGCACGCACCGTCATCGCCACCGTGGCGGCGACCTGGACCCGGCCGAGCCGTTGCGAAAATTTCGGCATCGGTGCCGGCATCGGCTCAGCGCAGGTCCTGGCAGAAGCGCTGGATGCGGCCACAGGCCTCGCGCAGGCTCGCGGTGTCGGTGGCGTAGGAAATGCGGAAATGCCCGGGATACATGAACGCCGCGCCGTGCACGGCGGCCACCCCCTCTTCCTCCAGCAGCGCCAGAACGAAGTCCTCGTCAGTGTTGATTTTCTTGCCTGTTTTCGAAGTCTTGCCGATGCAGCCATGCACGCTCGGGAACACGTAGAAGGCGCCCTCCGGCCTGTGGCAGGTGATGCCGGGGGCGGCGTTCAGCATCTCGACCACGAGGTCGCGGCGCTGCTGGTAGACCGCCACCATCTCCTCGATGAAGCCCTGCGGCCCGGTCAGCGCCGCCAGCGCCGCTGCCTGGCTGATCGAGGATGTGTTCGATGTGGACTGACTTTGCAGCTTGTCCATGGCCTTCACCATCGCCGCGGGCGCGCCGGCGAAGCCGATGCGCCAGCCGGTCATGGCATAGGCCTTGGAGCAGCCGTTCATGGTGATCGTGCGGTCGCGCAGCTTCGGCTCGACCTCGACGATCGTCGCCGGCCGGAACCCGTCATAAACCAGCTTCTCGTAGATATCGTCGGTGAACACCCAGACATCCGGGTGGCGCAGCAGCACGTCGCAGATCGGCCGCAGCTCCTCGCGCGAATAGGCCGCTCCGGTCGGGTTGCAGGGGTTGTTGATGAACACCCATTTCGTCTTCGGCGTGATCGCCGCCTCGAGGTCCTCGGCGCGCAGCTTGAACCCGTGGTTCTGGCCGCAGGCGACGAACACCGGCTTGCCGTCCGCCAGCGCCACGATGTCCGGATAGCTCACCCAGCACGGCGTCGGGATGATCGCCTCGTCGCCGGCGTTCAGCGTCGCCACCATGGCGTTGAAGATCACCTGCTTGCCGCCGGTGGAGACGATGATCTCCTCGGGCTTGTAGTCGAGCCCGGAATCGCGGCGGAACTTCTCCGCCACCGCCTGGCGCAGCGCCATCGTGCCGGCGACGTCGGTGTATTTGGTCTCGCCGCGCTGGATCGCCGCGATCGCCGCGTCCTTGACGAATTGCGGCGTGTCGAAATCGGGCTCGCCGGCCGACAGGGAGATGACATCGCGCCCCGCCGCCTTCAGCGCGCGCGCCTTGGTGGACATCGCGATCGTGAGGCTGGGCGAGATGCGGTCGAGGCGGTCGGCGATGATGGACATGGGGCCCTATCCGGCAATTGGCAGGGGCCTCAATTAGCCGTGGAATCCGAGGGCGACCACCCCCGGCGCGGGGCTATTTTCTACCAGTACCCCGAGGACGAGACCGCCAGCACCACGGTCAGCACCGTCGCCAGCGGCCACCAGGGGCGCCGGCGGCGGAAAATCCGCCGTTTCGGACTGCGCATTGCGCCCTCACCCGTTCATGTCGGCAGCGGCCGCACGCCCATGGTCATCAGCTCCTCGGGGCTGAGCCAGTAGATCGCCCCGGGCGGCGTCTCCACCAGCCGGCCGATGATCTCCGACGGCACCCCGAGCTGCGCCAGCAGCCGCGCGAAATCCGTCGTCACCGCCTTCGATCCCTCGGTCTCGTTGCCCGGCCTGCTCTCGGCGGCGCTGTGGACGCCAACATGCGCCGTCGCCGATACGTATTTGGTGTTCGAGGCGGCGAGGATCAGGAAGCAGGCCGAGGCGCACATGGCGTTGGACGGCACCACCACCGGCAGCCGGTCGCGGACGACGATGCGCGCCATCTGCATCGCCGTCGCCAGCGAGCCGCCCGGCGAGTTCAGCACGAAGTAGAGCTGCGCCTTGGGGTATCTGCGGGTGGCGTCGGCGACGACGCGCTCGATGCGCGCCTTGCAGCTCAGCATGATCATGCCGCTCACGGTGATCGCGACGCTGCGCCCGCCATCGGCGGAGGCGTCACCGATCGCGGTGCCGCAGCGGACATCGGCGGCGACCGCGCTCGAGGGCGACAGCTGCTGCCCCGGCAGCGGACGCGGCACGGCGCGCACCACCGAGGCGAGCGTCGGCGTCGGCGGCGGCGGCGGCTCGGTGGCGAGGCGCATCCGCGCGGCCTCGTCCATGCACTTTCCCGCCTCGGCGTACGAGGCGTGGTCGGTGACATAGCCGACGCAGCGCTGCTCGAAGCCGCTGGCGCTCTCGCCCGGCTGCGGCACGAACGCCGCGCTCAGCGGCGGCGCCGATGCCCGGCTCGCACCCGAACACCCCGCCAACAGCACCACCGCCACGGCCGTGCCCAGGCGCAACAAATGCTTCATGCGTCGTTCCCGTTGCGTCGTTCCCGCGCTCTGCGGAATCCGAGATCCAGTCCCCAATACCGGCGCCGTCGCCTAAGCTTCGCCCAGCCTCAACTGCGCCCCGTCAGGCTGTCGGCGGGGCGCACGGAGAAGGAGAGCGCCGTCGGCTGCGCCGGGTGCCGGCTGGCCTGTGCGTGCAGGTCCCGTTCCAGGTGCGGCGTGATCCGCGATTGCTGCTTCGGGTGCGCGGGCGCGGCCTGCTTCGGCACGAAGCCGGTCGTCGGTTGCGGATGCCAAAGCACCGGTGCGCGCGAGTGCCAGGCCGCATGGTGCGCCGGCTGCGACTGGCGGTGCGCCTGATGGTATGGCGCATGCGCCTGCAGCGAGGTGGCGATCGTCGCCGGCAGGGACGGCGGCAGCGGCATCGCCGCGACGTAGTCGCTGTTCATCGCGGCGCTATCGACGCCGGCACGGTCCACCGGCGCGGGCAGTGCTGCGGGCTGGTCCGCCGGCGCCGCGAAGGGCCGCGCCACCGGTGTCTCGGCCAGCGCCACCGCGGTTGGCGGGATCGGCTGCCGGCGCAGCGCCGCCACCCGGCCC
>JAJXSZ010000048.1 GCA_021784255.1 Pseudomonadota bacterium
ATCCTGACCCGCCGGGCGCGCCGGCGAGGCCCGGGGCGTCGCGCCGCCGACCGGCCGCGACGCGACGACCCGCACGGTCGGTCGGGCCGTTCCTCATGACGCACATCCCGGCGGCAACGACGATCATGGGCGTGAGGCTGCCGCTCGCGTGTCCGGCGCTTCGCGCATGGCCCTCGGCGCCGATTGGGGAATGGCCATGTGTATCCGGTTACATTTCGGCGTGAACCGCCGGCTGTCAAGCCCGTTGCAATTTGGTTTGAACTGGGACAGTGGCACGTGCAGCCGGTTACATTGCAGCGACAAGGACAGCGCCTCCATGCAGGTCATCACCGCCGAGCAGGCTGCGGCCCTGATCCGTTCGGGGGACAGCGTTCTCGTCAGCGGCTCGGGCGGCGGGCACGCCGTGCCGGAAGCCATCCTGGAGGCCGTCGAGGCACGGTTCGTGCAGACGGGGAATCCTCGCGACCTCTGTCTGATCCATGCCGTCGGCCTGGGCGATCGGGCGAAAAAAGGGGCGGCACGCTTCGCCCATCACGGGATGCTGCGCCGCAGTATCACCAGCGCGCTGGTCGACAGCCCGCCGCTGATCGACGTCGCGCTGCGCGATGAGATGGAATCCTATACCCTGCCGCAGGGCGTGCTGGCACAGATCATGCGCGACATGGCTGCGGGGCGGCCAGGCCTGATCACCCGGACCGGGCTGCATAGCTTCGTCGACCCGCGCCACGGCGGCGGGCGGCAGAGTGCCCGCGCGCGCGAGGATCTCGTCGAGCTGATCGCGATCGGCGGCGAGGAGTGGCTGCGATTCAAGCCGTTCGCGCTCGATGTCGTGCTGCTGCGCGGAACCACCGCGGACGAGGACGGGAACATCACCATGGAGCAGGAAGCGGTTCCCTGCGAGATGATCTCCTGCGCGCAGGCCGCGCGCCGGCAGGGAGCGGCGGTCGTCGTGCAGGTGAAGCGGCTGGCGCGGCGCGGCACGCTGCCGCCGCGCCTCGTCAAGATTCCCGGCATCCTGGTCGATTATGTCGTCATCGATCCGACACAGCGCCAGACCTACCATACCGACTACAATGCCAGCTATGCTGGCGAGCTGCGGGTCCCGCTCGACGGGTTGCGGCGACTTCCCTTCGACCATCGCAAGATCATCGCCCGGCGCGCGGCGATGGAGCTCGTCGCGGGCGCGGTCTGCAATCTCGGCGCCGGCATCAGCACGGGCATTTCGGCGATCGCCGCCGAAGAGGATATCCTCGATCTGATCGTGCTCACGAACGAGCAGGGCTTCATCGGCGGGGCGCCGCTGACCGGCCCGGACTCGGGTGCGGCGCAGAACTACGATGCGGTGGTCGATCAGCCCTACCAATTCGACTTCTACGACGGCGGTGGGCTGGACGTCGCTTTCCTGTCCGCGGCCGAGGTCGATCCGGCGGGCAACGTGAATATCAGCCGGTTCGGCTCCAAGATCGTCGGCATCGGCGGCTTCATCAATATCAGCCAGAACGCGCGCAAGGTCGTGTTCAGCGGCACGTTCAGCGCCGGCGGCCTGGCGGTCGCGTGCGAGAACGGCGCGTTGCGTATCGTTACGGAAGGCCGACACAGCAAATTCGTCGGCAGGATCGAGCAGGTATGCTATAATGCGACCTTCGCCGAGCAGGAGGGGCGTTGGGCGCTGTTCGTCACCGAGCGCGGCGTGTTTCGCGCGACCGGCGGCAGGCTGGAGCTGATCGAGATCGCCCCCGGCATCGACCTGCAGCGCGATATTCTCGACCGGATGGCGTTTCAGCCCGGCATCAGTCGGAGCCTCAGGACGATGGACGCGCGCCTGTTCCAGCCGCAGCCGATGGGGCTGCGCGCCGAGCTCGAAGCGCGCCCGTCGCACGCCCGCGCGCCGCGACGCACCGTTGCGTAGCCGACGCCGCAGGAAGCCGGCTCGCGCGACGCGCGCCGCTCGACCCTGCCCCGCAGCAGCCGCGTGTTGACGGGGCGCGCGCAGCGGCCACACTGCATCGACCAGCGCGCAGCGGCGCCGGCGTAGGGAAGGAGCGGCGATGGGCTATCGGGTCGGCGTGGATATCGGCGGCACTTTCACCGATTTCTGCGTGGTCGATGAGGAGAAGCGCAGTCTCGAGACGCTGAAGGTGCTGTCGCGGCCGGACGCGCCGGGGGCGGAGGTGCTGCAGGGGCTGGACGAAATCGCGCGCCGCTTCGCCATCCCGCCGACATCGGTGACCTATTTCACGCATGGCTCGACGGTGGGCGTGAACGCGATCATCCAGAAGCGCGGCGCCCGGCTCTGCCTGTTGGTGACCGAAGGCTTCCGCGACGTGCTGGAGCTGGCGCGCCTCAAGATCCCCGACCCCTACGACCTGTTCTCGCGCCGGCCGCCGCCGCTGGTGCCGCGCGACCGGGTGCTCGAGATCCGCGCGCGCATGAACCCGGACGGCAGCACCGCGCTGGCGCCGGACGAGGCGAGCGTGCTGGCCGCGCTGGCGCAGGCCGAGGCGCTGGGGGCGGAGGCGATCGTGGTTGCGCTGCTGCATGCCTACGCCAATCCCGAGCATGAGCGCGCGGTGCGGCGGATCATCGCGGCGGCGCGGCCGGCGCTGCCGGTCTTCTGCTCGGCCGAGGTGTGGCCAATCGTGCGCGAGTACGAGCGCAGCATCACCGCGTGCATCCATGGCTCGGTGCAGCCAATGATCGCGCACTACATCACGCGCCTGGAGGCGGCGCTGGCGCAGCGCGGCGTGCCGGCGGCGCCGATGATCACCAAGTCCAATGGTGGCGTGATGACCGCGGCGGCGGGCAAGGTCCGCAGCATCGAGATGCTGCTCTCCGGCACCGCGGCGGGGGCGATCGGCGCCGGGTTCGTCGCGCGCCAGGCGGGGTTCGCGCGGGTGATGAGCCTCGATATCGGCGGCACCAGCGCCGACGTCGCGTTGCTGCGCGACGGGCTGCCGGATTTCCGCAGCGGCGAGCTGGTCGGCGAGTATCCGATCTATCTGCCGACGGTCTCGGTGTCCTCGATCGGCGCGGGCGGCGGGTCGATCGCGACCGTGGATGCGCTGGGCGTACTGCGGGTGGGACCGCAGAGCGCGGGATCGGTGCCGGGGCCGGCGTGCTACGGGCGCGGCGGGACGCAGGCGACGATCACGGATGCGTTCGCGGTCGCCGGCGTGCTTGGCGCAGGCGAGCTCGGCTATGGCGCGGTCACGGTCGATCTCGCGGCGGCGGCGGCGGCGATCGACCGGGTGGCGGCGGCGCTCGGGCGCGAGCGGGTGGCGGCGGCGGAGGCGGTGATCGCGCTCGCGGTCGCCAACATGTATCGCGAGGTGAGCCGGCTCTACTCGCAGGTGGGCGAGGAGCCCAGCGGCTATGCGCTGCTGGCATTCGGCGGCGCGGGACCCATGCTGGGCTGCCTGCTGGCCGAGGAGCTGGGGATGGCGGCGGTGATCGTGCCGCAGGCGCCGGGCGTGCTCGCGGCCCTGGGCGGACTGCTCGCCGATCTGCGCTCGGACTTCGTGCGCGTGGCGTTTCTCGATGTCGCCGAGGCGGCGATGCCGGCGCTGGCTGCCGCCCTCGCGGAGCTGGCCGCCGAGGCGCGCGCCTGGCTCGCGGCCAACCAGGGCGATGGCGAGGCGGGGCGGATCAGCGTCACCGCCGACATGCGCTATCGCGGCCAGTCCTACGAGCTCGAGGTGCCGCTCGAGGCCGCGTGGATCACCGGTGCGCAGACGCAACGGATCGCGCAGGCGTTCCACGCGCGCCACCAGGAGGTCTATGGCCATGCCGACAAGGAGGCGCCGGTGCATCTGGTCGCGCTGCGGGTGGTGATCGCGGGGGCGACGCCGAAGCCGGAGTTTCCGCCGGTCGAGGCCGCGGCGCATGCGCCGGTGCCGCGCGGGCGGGTGCCGGTCGCGCATCGCGGCGCGGTGGTGGAGGCGGCGCTGTTCGACCGCGCGGCGCTGGCGCCCGGCAGCCGCTTCGCCGGGCCGGCCGTGGTGGTGCAGGACGACGCCACCTGCTGGGTGCCGCCGGGCTTCGGCGGCGAGGTGGATGCGTTCGGCAACATGATCCTGCGGCGGGGGTGAGAATGCGCGCGACACTCGATCCGGTGACATTGCAGATCCTCAAGAGCCATTTCGAGGCGGCGGCCGAGAGCATGGCCTATACGCTGCTGCGCACGGCGCATTCGGCGTTCGTCAAGGAAACCGAGGATTTCACCAGCGGGCTGGTGACGCCGTGCGGGCAGACATTCGCCAGTCCCAAGGACCTCGGCGCCACCTGGTTCGTCGGCCTCGACTACGCTCCGGTGATCGGCGCGATCGACAGCTACGCGCCCGGCGATATCTGTGTCACCAACGATCCTTATTGCGGCTTCGTGTGCACCCACGCGCCGGACATGCATCTGTGGATGCCGGTCTTCGCCGGCGAACGGCTGATCTGCTTCGCCGTCGGGCACATCCACAACACCGACATGGGTGGCGCGGTGCCGGCCTCGCTGTCGCGGGCGCTGACGGAGGTGCACCAGGAGGGGATCCGGATCCCGCCGTGCAAGCTGGTCGAGCGCGGGACGATGGACGAGAAGCTGCTCGCCGTCATGCTGCGCAATGTGCGGATGCCGGAACAGAACTGGGGCGATCTCAACGCCCAGATCGCCTCGCTCAAGACCGCCGAGCGCAAGATCCACCAGGCGGTCGATCGTTTCGGTATCGAGATCGTGGACGCGGCGATGTATGGCGTGCTCGATCTGGCCGAGCGCCAGGCGCGCCGGCTGTTCGCCTCGATGACCGATGGCGACTACGTCTTTACCGACTACATCGACGAGGACGCGCCGGGCGGCGTGCCCTGCCGGCTCAAGCTCACGGTGCGGGTGCGCGGCGAGGAGGCGGTGCTCGACTTCACCGGCAGCGATCCGCAATTGCAGTCGGCGCTGAACATGCCGACCGGCGGGCTCGAACGGCACATCCTGCCGCTGGTCGGCTACAATTACGTCGTCTACTCGCTCGACCCGACGGTGGCGCTCAATGGCGGACTGACGCGGCCGGTGCGCTGCATCCTGCCGCAGGGCTCGGTGGTCAATCCGGTCTATCCCGCGGCGACGGGGATGCGCAGCCTGACCTGCGCGCGCATCCAAGGGATCGTGATCGGCGCGTTCGCCCGCGCGATGCCGCAGCGCCTGCCCTCCGGCCCCTCGGGCGGCGGCGGGATCCTCAACGTGCGCACGACCGACAGCGCGACGGGGCGGACGGTGATGGCCTCGATCAACCCGATCACCGGCGGCGGCGGCGGCGACGCGCGGGGCGACGGGCTCGACGGGTCCAACTCCTTCCTCAAGAACACACCGGTCGAGATCACCGAGGCGGAGGTGCCGATCCGCGTGCTCAGCTACGGGCTGCTGGCCGACAGCGGCGGCGCCGGGCGCTATCGCGGCGGCCTCGGCACGCAGATGACCTTCCAGGTGTTCGCGCCCAACTCCGTCGTCACCGCGCGCAACCGCGACCGGGTGCGCTTCTCCTCCTGGGGCGTGCTTGGGGGCGTGGCGGGGGCGACGTGCAGCTTCGTGCGCAATCCGGGCACCGCGGCGGCGGAGGATCTCGGCAATGACGACGTGGTGCGTTGCGCGCCGGGCGACGTGCTCGCGATCAGCGCCTCGGGCGCCGGCGGCTGGGGCGATCCGTTCCTGCGCCCGGCCGAGGAGGTGGCGCGCGACGTGGCCGAGGGCAAGGTGAGCGTGGCGGCGGCGGCGCGCGACTATGGCGTCGCCATCGTCGATGGCGCGGTGGATGCGGCGGCGACGCAACGGCTGCGCGACGTCGTCCGCCCGCCGGTGCCGCCGATCCGTTTCGGCGAGTCGCGGATCGCCTTCGAGCGCGTGTGGTCGGAGGCGGCCTGGGACCGGCTGGCCGAGCGGCTGTTCGCGCTGCCGGTGGAATGGCGCTTCTTCATGAAACACCAGGTCTTCGCGCTGGTGGCCGAGGATGCCGCCGCGGCGGCGGACCCGGTGGCCGCGGTGGAGCGGGCGCTGGCAACCGCGAGCGCGCGCCACCGGCATGTGGCGCCGGCCGCGGGCGGCCGCGGCGAGGAGCAGGCAGCATGAACATCCACTTCGGCGGGCAATGCGTGCTGGTGGCCGGGGCGGCGCGCGGCATCGGCCACGGGATCGCGCGCGGCTTCGCCGCGGCCGGGGCGCGCGTGTTCGCGGCCGACCGGCTGCTCGCCGAGATGGCGGACCTGCCGGCGGTCACCCGGCAGGTCGATTTCGTCGACCGCGCCGGGCTGCGCGACTGGGTGGCGGCGGCGGCGCTGGAGGCGGGACGCGCGGCGGACGTTCTGGTCTATGTCGCCGGCGGCGTGCTCGGGCAGCAGGCCAGGCCGATGGAGGAGGTGGCGGAGGACGAATGGCGCGCGGTGCTGGACGCCAACCTTACCGGCGCGTTCCTCGCCGCGCAGGCGGTGGTGCCGGGGATGAAGGCGCGCGGCAAGGGGCGGATCGTGTTCATCGCCAGCGGCGCGGGCCTGCGCACCTCGCTCACCGGCATCCAGGCCTATGCCTCGGGCAAGGCGGGGGAGATCGGGCTCGCGCGCCAGCTCGGGCAGGAGCTCGGGCCGTTCGGCATCACCGTCAACGCGGTGGCGCCGGGGTTCCAGCGCAGCAGCCCCGACTACGAGCGGCAGTGGCAGTCCTATTCCCCGGCGCAGCAGGAGGGGCTGATCGCGCGCACGGCGCTGCGCCGCACGGGCACGCCGGAGGACATCGCGCATGCGGTGATGTTCCTCGCCTCCGACTTCGCGGGCTTCATCACCGGGCAGACCCTTTCCGTCTCCGGCAGCCCGTAGCGCGGCGGCCCGGTCAGCCGGGAATTTCGGCGCGGTCGCGGCGGCGGTAATGCAGCAGCGCCAGGCGGGCGGTGCGGCGCACCAGCCCGTGCAGCGGGATCGGCGCAAGCTTCGTGGGCGCGAGGGCCAGTTGTTCGTCCGCCACGCCGAGCACGGCGTCGCGCATCACCTCGCCCATGCCCATGGCGAGGGCGAGGCCGCGGCCGTTGCAGCCGGTCCAGCCGATCAGCCCGTCCGGCGTGCGGTGCAGGCGCGGCAGGCGGTCCGTGGTCATGGCGATGCGCCCGCCCCAGAAGAACGGAAAGTCGATGCCGGCGAGTTCGGGAAAGACCGCGCCCAGCCTGGCGCGCACCACCGGCGGCAGGCGCTGGCGGGCGAAGGCCTGGATCGCGAGCGCGCCGCCGCTGATCAGCCGGCCCTCGCGGTCCTTGTGGAAATAGCGCAGGTCGTAGCGCGTGTCGGAGGCTGCCTCGTCGCCGGGCAGGATGCGCGCGGCGACGCCCGGCGGCAGGATCTCCGTCGCGAGCTGGTAGCTGTCGACCGGCACCACGGTGCGCGCGAGGCCCGGCCAGAGCGAATCCGCGTAGGCGGCGGTGACGACGACCAGCTTGCGGCAGCGGACGGCGCCGCGCGCGGTGAAGACGCGCCAGCCGTCGGCCTCGCGGACGAGGCGCAGGGCGCGGCTGTGCTCGTGGATGCGCACACCCTCCTGCTGGGCGGCGCGGGCGAGGCCGCGGGTGAAGGCAAGCGGGTTGACGTGGCCGCCGCCGGCATGGCGCCAGCCGCCGGCATAGGCCGCACTGCCGAGATGCGCGGCCATCGCCGTCGCGTCGAGATATTCCGCGGGGGCGCCGCGGCCGGCCCATTGCGCCGCGCGGCGTGCGGCGAGGCGGGCGCGGCCGGGCGTGTGGGCGGGCTGGATCCAGCCGGCGCGCACGGCGTCGCAGTCGATGGCATAGCGCGCGATGGTATCGAACAGGCGATCGGCCGACGCCTGGAGCATGGCGAGGAAGCGCTCGCCCCTGCCCTCGCCCATCGCCTTGAGCACGGCCTCGGGGTCGTGGCGGGTGAGGGTCGGGATCACCTGGCCGTTGTTGCGCCCGGAGGCGCCGGCGCCGATCGTCGCGGCTTCGAGCAGCAGGGTCGCAACACCGGCCCGGCGCAGCGCGAGGGCGGCGGCGAGGCCTGCGATGCCACCGCCGACCACGGCGACGTCGGCTTCCGCGCCCCCCTCCAGCGGCGCCGCGCCGAACGCCTCGCGCGCGAGACGTTCGTAGAGAGCCGAGGGCGGGGCAGCAGGCATCGGCAGAGGTTAGCCCGCGCGCCGGGCGCCGACAACACGGCGCGGCGCGCGGACCGTATCGCAAGCGTTCCGTCGGAGTTGGCTGGCCCGGGCGGCCAAGAATCCGCTTGTGCGGCGGGGAGGCGCCTGTAAAGTCGCTGCCCGCGCCACGGGGCGGCGCGACCGGACGGGGAAATGCGCAGCACGCCACGAGCGGGCGGCTGCAGCGAGGGGGAACAGCATGGAAAACGAGTCGGGTGGCAAGCTTGTCCTGGGGCGGCGCGGGATGGCGCTCGGGGCGGCGACGATGTCGATGGTGGGGGCGCCGCCGGCGCTGGCCGCCGGTACCGGAAAGTTCGTCACAGCCAATAATAACAGTTACGATACGCTCGACCCGCATGTCGTGTTCGACATCGGGCGCATCGCCTCGCGGCTCAACCTCTACGACGCGCTGGTGCGCTGGACCGACGACCCGCCGAAGCTGAACATGTGGCTGGCGGAGAAAGTGGACATCTCGCCCGACGCGCTCACCTACAAATTCACACTGCGGGACGCGAAGTTCCACGACGGGACGCCGATCACCGCGGAGGATGTCGTCTACTCCATGGAACGGATCCTGGCGCTGAAGAAGGGCGCCTACGGGCTGTTCTCCTCGGTGGTGAAGCCGGGGACGACGAAGGCGCTGGACGCGAAGACGGTCCAGTTCACGCTGTCCTCACCTTATGCGGTGTTCATGGCGGTGCTGCCCGAGATGTGGGTGGTCAACGCGAAGATGGTGCGCGCGCACGAGCACAACGGCGACTGGGGTGGCGCGTGGCTGGCGCGCAACGAGGCGGGGTCCGGCTCGTTCCGGCTCACCCATTACGACCCCGCGGTGGGCTTCGCCGCCGACCGCTATCCGGCGCATTTCATGGGCTGGGGACCGAAATATCTCGACAGCATCGAGTTCCGCGGCATTCTCGAGGTGGCGAGCCGGGTGCTGGGGCTCGAGAAGGGTGAGTTCGACGCCCTCGACGGCTATACCCCCTACGACCAGATCAAGCGCATGCGCGGCAAGCCGAAGGTGAAGATCCTCACCAAGCCGACGCTGCGGACGATGTATTTCGTGATCCATAACCGCCGCCCGCCGCTCGACGACGTGAACATGCGCCGGGCGCTCTGCTATGCCTTCGACTACAACGGGTTCATCAACAACCTGCTCGACGGCTCGGTGGTGCGCAATGCCGGCATCATTCCCGACCCGATGTGGGGCGCGCCGAAGAACGTCGCCGGCTACACCTACGACCTCGACAAGGCCAAGGCGGCGCTGGCGAAGGTGAAGGGGCCGATGCGCACGCTCACCATCAACGCGCTCGGCGGCTACCCGCAGAGCGGCCAGGCGGCGGAACTGCTGCAGAGCGGGCTGGCGAAGATCGGGGTGAAGACGACGATCCAGAGCCAGCCCTGGCCGGTGGTCGCGGCCCGGCTCGGCGACGAGCAGAAGAGTGCCGACCTGATCCCGCTGTGGCGCAGCGCCTATTTCGCCGACCCGCACAACTGGACCGGCTACATCTACAACAGCAAGCAGATCGGCCGCGGCAATATCAGCTTCTACAGCAACAAGCGGTTCGACGAGCTGACCGACAAGGCGCTCGAGCTGGTGGGCCAGGCGGACCGTCAGCCGCTCTACGAGGAAGCCTCGCGCATCCTGATCGACGACGCGGCGGGGCTGTTCATCTACAACACCAACTATTTCGGGGCCTTCAGCGACCGCGTGCATGGCGTGCGCTACTGCCCGATCGCCGACGCCCAGGACATGCGCTGGCAGTGGCTCGCCTGAGCCGCTCCGCGTGCGGCTACTCGGGCTGATCGCGCGCCGGCTGGTCTGGGTCCCCGCGACCCTGATCGGCCTGGTGGTGCTGGTGTTCGTGATCTCGCATGTGGTGCCGAGCGATCCGGCGCGGATCCTCGCCGGCGAGAACGCGACGGCGGCGCAGCTCGCGGCGCTGCGCCACCAGTACGGCTTCGACCGGCCGCTGCCCGAGCAATTGTTGCGCTACATTATCGATGTCGGCCGCGGCGACATGGGCGTGAGCCTCTATACACAGACGCCGGTGGCAAGCGAGGTCTGGCGGCGGCTGCCGGCGACGATGGAGCTCGCGGTCTATGCGATGGCCGCCGCCGTGCTGTTCGGCGTGCCGCTCGGCGTCGCGGCAGCACTGCGGCGCAATTCGTGGTTCGACCACGCGCTGCGGGTGCTCACCGTCTCGGGGCTCGCGATCGCCGCGTTCTGGCTTGCGATCCTCCTGCAATTGCTGTTCGCGATGTGGCTGAACCTCACGCCGGTGCAGGGCCGGGTCAGCGATTTCGGACCGAGCGGCATCACCGGCTTCTACACCATCGACGCGGCGCTGGCCGGCGACTGGGCGAGCGAGCTCGACGTGCTGCGCCATCTGGCACTGCCGGTGATGACGCTGGCGTTTCCGGCGATGGCGACGATCGTGCGCTTCACCCGCGCCGGGGTGATCGGCACGCTCGGCAGCTTCTTCGTCGACTACCAGCGCGCGATGGGCGTGCCATGGCGCATCACCGTCTGGCGCTACGTGCTGCGCTCGGCGCTGACCGGGACGTTGACGCAGATCGGCCTGGTGTTCGGCAACCTGCTGGCCGGCGCGGTGGTGGTGGAGGCGGTGTTCGACTGGCCGGGGCTCGGGCAGTTCGCGGTTAATTCGATCCTGCAATCGGATTACAATGCCATTCTCGGCTTCACCATCTATGTCGGCGTGATGTTCATCGTGGTCAATCTGCTGATCGATGTCGGGCAGGTGCTGCTCGATCCGCGCGGGCGATGAAGCTGCTCGGCCGCATCGCGCGCGACCCGGTGGCGCTCGCCGGGCTGCTGGTGCTCGCGGTGATCGTGCTCGCCGCCATTTTCGCGCCACTGCTCGCGACCTATCCGCAGGACGTGACCACCTATCACACCGCCCAGCGGCTACTGCCGCCGAGTGCCACGCACTGGTTCGGCACCAACCAGATGGGTGGCGACATCTACTCGCGGCTGCTGTTCGGCGCGCGCATCACGCTGATGACGGCGGTGATCGCGGTCGCGGTCTCGGTGCTCATCGGCGTGCCGATCGGGCTCGTCGGCGGCTATTGGCCGGGCTTCATCGGCGACGGGCTGATGCGGGTCTCGGACGTGTTTCTGGCGGTGCCGCAGATCGTGCTGGCGATGGCGATCGCGGCGACGCTGGGGCCGCAGATCCAGAACGTGATCCTGGCCCTGTCGCTGACCTACTGGCCGTTCTGGGCGCGGCTGGTCTATGCCGAGACGCGCAACGCCAAGAACGAGATCTATGTCGAGGCGGCGGTAGCACTCGGGGTGCCGCCGTGGCGGGTGATGGTGCTGCACATCCTGCCGGCGATCGCGCCATCGCTGATCATCCGCACCTCGATCGGGCTCGGCGGCACGATCCTCACCGCGTCGGCGCTGGGTTTTCTCGGCCTCGGGCCGCCGCCGCCGTCGCCGGAATGGGGCCGCATGATCGCCGATGCGCGCGCCTTCCTGCCCGGCGCGTGGTGGAACGCGGCGGCACCGGGCATTGCCATCCTGGTGCTGGTGATGGCGTTCAACCTGATCGGCGACGGGCTGCGCGACGTGCTCGACCCGAAGCTGCGCGGCCAGGCCAGGGCCAGGGGCGGCGCGGTTGACTGAGGTCGTGCGCGTGCAGGACGTCTCGGTCGATTTTCCCTCGCCGGGCGGGACGGTGAAGGTGCTGGACCAGGTGAACCTCGCCATCGGCGAGGGCGAGATCGTCGGGCTGGTCGGCGAATCGGGCTGTGGCAAGACGACGCTGGCGCGGCTGATCCTGGGCGTGCTGCCGAAGGGCGCGGCGGTGCGCGGGGCGGTGCTTTCGTTCGCGGGCCAGAACGTTCTCGGCGACGGGGCGGAGGCGGCACACCGGCGGCGCGGGTTTCGCATCGGCTTCGTGCCGCAGGAGCCGCGCGCGGCACTGAGCCCGCTGTTCCCGATCGGGGCGCAGGCGCGCGAGATCCTGCGCTGGTCGGGCGGCGGGCGCGGCGCGGCGGCGCGGCAGCGGGTCGCGGAGATGTTCGCGCGCGTGCAGTTGCCGGACCCGAACGCCATCATGCACCGCTATCCGCACGAGGTTTCGGGCGGGCAGTTGCAGCGCGTGCTGATCGCCATGGCGCTGCTGCGCGAGCCGCGCCTGATCGTCGCCGACGAGCCGACCACGGCGCTCGATGTCACGATCCAGGCACAGATCCTGACGCTGCTGCGCCGCCTGGCGCGCGAGCAGAAGGTGGCGGTGCTGTTCACGACGCACGACCTCGGCGCCGCGTGGGAGATCTGCGACCGCATCATCGTGATGTATGCCGGGCAGGAGGCGGAAAGTGCCCCGGTCGAAACGTTCTTCGCGCATCCACGCCACCCCTATGCCGGGCTGCTGCTGGACAGCATGCCGCGGCCGGGCGCGGGGCTGCCGCAGAGCATCGCCGGCGCGGTGCCGAACCTCGCGGCACCGCCCGCGGGCTGCCGGTTCCATCCGCGCTGCCCGCGCGCGCTCGAGGTCTGCCGCGTCGAGCGGCCGGCGCCGGCGGGGCCGGCCGGCCAGAGCGTGCGTTGCCACAACCCGTTGCCGGACCGC
>JAJXSZ010000049.1 GCA_021784255.1 Pseudomonadota bacterium
GCGCCAGCAGGCTGGCCGCGCCGGCGACCAGTGCCGCCCGCCGCCCGAGGCCTCGCGCTGCCGGCGGAGCGCAGCAGCCGCAGCGCCAGGGCGGCTCGCGCATGTTCAGACCAACCCTCGCATCGCCCGACCATAGCCTCCTCCCGGCATCGCCGTCAGCCTCCCGCGCGACGGAGGCGATCGGCCGATCGGCGGCGGAGGGCGCTGGTGGCGGCGCGGCCGGGCCGCTACATCGCCGGCGTGCCGCCGCTGTGGCGGCGAACACGGCGCATCGACACGGCGCATCGATACGGCGGCAAGCAGGACCAGCGGAGGCAGGAATGGCGGTCGGAAACGGATCAGGGCCAGCGCGCTGGCTGATGCTGGGGTGGCTCGCGGCGGCCGGATCGACCGCCGCCGCGCCGGCCATGGCCGCGCCGCCAACCCCGGCCACGTCGCCAACCCCAGCCACGTCACCAACCCCGGCCGCGTCACCAACCCCGGCCGCGTCACCAACCCCGGCCGCGTCGCCGGCGCCGGCCGTGCCGGCTGGTCTCGCGGCCCTGCTCGGGCGCGCGCTGCACCAGTATGGCCCGATCACGGTGCTGCGCTCGGCGCCGGCGCCCGGCGGCATGACCGCAGCGCTGGTCGAGGCCGGCACGCAGAAGGCGATTGTCTGGATCATCGGCGGCCAGGCGGTCTCGGTGGGGCAGATGTGGGATGCCCAGGGGCACGACCTCAACCGCGAGATGGCGATCCGCATGGGCCTGATGCCGCGCCCGCTGGCGCCCGCCGCCGTCGCCGCGGGGCTGGCCGGGGCGCGGACCTTCGTGGTCGGCCGCGGGGGGCCGGAGGTCACGGTCTTCTTCGATCCCAACTGCATCTTCTGCCACAAGCTCTACCAGGCGGCGCAGCCGCTGCTGGTCCGCGGCAAGCTGCGGCTGCGGGTGGTGATGGTGGCGTTCCTGAAGCCCTCCAGCGACGGGCGCGCCGCCGCGATCCTGATGGCGCGCGACCCCGCGGCGGCGCTGGCGACCGACGAGAACGGCTTCGATGTGCCGCGCGAGGAGGGCGGCCTCGCGCCGGCCACCGCGATTCCCGCCGCGGTGCGCGACGCCCTGGCCGCCAACATCGGGCTGCTGGCCCGCTCCGGGCCGGTGGCGACGCCGACGCTGCTCTACCGCGACCGGACCGGCGCCTGGCAGATCATGCACCATGGCCCGGTCGAGGGCCTGGCGGCCTTCGTGGCGACGCTCGGCGGGTAAGGGCGGCGCTGGCCCGACCGGGCGGGGGCGGCGGGGCGGGGGGGGCACATCGCCGGGGCTGCTGGCGGGCCACTCACGACCCTGCGAACGAGGGGCGGCTTGCACCCCGAACATGCGCGCGGTCGGTCGCCATCGGCAAGCCGCGCGCCCGCGAGCACGGGCCGAGATTGTCCTAAACTATTGCAACCATTGGTGGAGCCAAGCGGGATCGAACCGCTGACCTCCTGAATGCCATTCAGGCGCTCTCCCAGCTGAGCTATGGCCCCTACCGCTTGGGATGGCGGGGTCTAGACGATGGGTGCGCAGCGGGCAAGCCCAGACCGGCGATGGCAATGTTGAAAAATCAGGTCGTCCGCGACGAGCCGGCCGGCGCCTCGTGCGTCTGCAGGGCAGCCCGGAACGCCTCGACCCTCGAGTAGCGCGCCACCCGGCTCAGGCCGCCACCTTCAGCTTCGGCGACACGGCGAACCCCGCCTCCGTCCTGGCGCGGAACTCGTCGAGCGAAACCCCGTCCGCCAGCTCCAGCAGCGTCATGCCGCCCGCCTTGCGGTCGATGCCGACCACGCCGAGGTCGGTCACCACCATGTCCACCACCCGCGCGCCGGTCAGCGGCAGGCTGCACGCGTTGAGCAGCTTCGGCTTGCCGCCGGCGGTGTGCTCCATCAGCACCACCACGCGCCGCACGCCGGCGACCAGGTCCATCGCCCCGCCCATTCCCTTGACCATCTTGCCGGGGATCATCCAGTTCGCGAGGTCGCCGTTCTGCGCCACCTGCAGCGCGCCGAGGATCGAGATGTCGATGTGCCCGCCGCGCACCATCGCGAAGGAGGCGGCGCTGTCGAAGTAGCTGGTCGTCGGCAGCTCCGTCACCGTCTGCTTGCCGGCGTTGATGAGGTCGGCGTCCTCCTCGCCCTCCCACGGGAACGGCCCGGTGCCGAGCATCCCGTTCTCGGAATGCAGCTGCACCGTGATCCCGTCCGGGATGTGGTTGGCCACCAGCGTCGGAATGCCGATGCCGAGATTGACATAGAACCCGTCGCGCAGCTCGCGCGCGGCACGGGCAGCCATCTGATCGCGTGTCCAGGGCATCGCTACCTCCATCAAGGCCGGCATCAACGCCGGCATCAAAGCCGGGGCCAACATCCCGGCCGGGGCAAAGCCCGCTCTCAGGCTGCCTTCTTGCGCACCGTCCGCTGCTCGATCCGCTTCTCGATCACCGCCGGCCGGACCACGCGGTTGACGAAAATCCCCGGCGTCACGATGGCGTCCGGGTCCAGCGTTCCCGCCGGCACGATCTCCTCCACCTCGGCCACGACCAGCTCCGCCGCCGTCGCCATCACCGGGTTGAAGTTGCGTGCCGTCTTCCGATAGACGAGGTTGCCCTCGGTATCCGCCTTCCAGGCATGGATGATCGCGAGGTCGGCGCGGATGCCGCGCTCCATCACGTAGTGCTCGCCGTCGAACTCGCGGGTTTCCTTGCCCTTCGCCACGTCCGTGCCATAGCCGGTCTTGGTGAAGAAGGCCGGGATGCCGGCCCCGCCGGCGCGGATGCGCTCGGCCAGCGTGCCCTGCGGGTTGAACTCGATCTCCAGCTCGCCGGCGAGGTATTGCTGCGCGAAGGTCGCGTTCTCGCCGACATAGCTGCTGATCATCTTGCGGACCTGCCGGGTCTTGAGCAGGATCCCGAGGCCCGCGTCGTCGATCCCCGCGTTGTTGGAGACGAAGGTGAGGTCGCGCACGCCGGCGTCGCGAATCGCCTCGATCAGCGAGGCCGGAATGCCGCACAGGCCGAACCCGCCGGAAAGAATCATCATCCCGTCGCGCAGCGCGCCGTCCAGCGCCGCCTTCGCGTCGGGGTAGATCTTGTCGATCGCCATGCGTCCGGTCCTCCCATAGCGGACCTAACATGGCCCCGCGCGCAGGGGGAAGGCTTGCAACGGGACCGGAAATAAACAATTGGTGATGTGGAGATCAGGAGAACTACGATGAAAGCAAGTAGTATTCTCGAGACCATCGGCGGCACGCCGCATGTGCGCCTGGCACGGCTGTTTCCCGCCGCCGAGGTCTGGGTGAAGTGCGAACGCAGCAATCCCGGCGGCTCGATCAAGGACCGCATCGCGCTCGCCATGGTCGAGGAGGCGGAAAAATCCGGCGCGCTCGGGCCCGGCGGGCTGATCATCGAGCCGACCTCCGGCAACACCGGCATCGGGCTGGCCATGGTCGCGGCGGTGAAGGGCTACCGGCTGGTGCTGGTGATGCCGGATTCCATGTCGGTGGAGCGGCGGCGGCTGATGCAGGCCTATGGCGCGACCTTCGACCTCACGCCGCGCGAGGGCGGCATGAAGGCGGCGATCGCGCGCGCGCAGGAACTGAAGGCGCAGAACCCCGGCTCCTGGATCCCGCAGCAATTCGAGAACCAGGCGAATGTCGAGGTGCATGCCCGCACCACCGCGCGCGAGATCCTGGCGGATTTCCCGCAGGGGCTGGATGCGCTGATCACCGGCGTCGGCACCGGCGGGCACATCACCGGCTGCGCGCAGGTTCTCAAGAAGGCGTGGCCGGGGCTCAAGGTCTTCGCGGTCGAGCCCACCGCCTCGGCGGTGCTCTCGGGCGGCCCGCCCGGCCCGCACCCGATCCAGGGCCTCGGCGCCGGCTTCGTGCCGGCGATCATGGACACCGGGCTGCTCGACGGGGTGATCCAGGTCGAGGGCGAGGAAGCGCGCGAGCACGCCCGCCAGTGCGCCGCGAAGGAGGGCATCCTGGTCGGCATCTCCTCCGGCGCCACGCTGGCGGCGATCGCGCGGAAGCTGCCGGAACTGGGCGCGAAGGCGCGCGTGCTCGGGTTCAACTACGACACCGGCGAGCGCTACCTCTCGGTGCCGGATTTCCTGCCGGCCTGACCGGGGTTGCCGCGCGCCGCGCCGAAGAGGCAGGCTTGACCGCCATGGCGGCTTGACGGAAAGCCCCCCGGGAGGCGCATGCGCGCCACCGCAACCGGGGGGAGCAACATGGCTCTGACACGCAGACAACTGGGCGCCAATGTCGTGGCGGGGGGCGTCGTGGCGGGGGGCGTCGTGGCGGGGGGCGTCGCGGCCGGCGCCGCCTTCGGCATCGTGCGCAACGCCCGGGCGGCCAGCGAGCCGGTCAAGATCGGCATCCTGCCGCTGGTCTCGCACGCGCCCACGATCATCGCCCAGGCGCAGGGATATTTCGCGGCGCAGGGCCTCGCGGCCCGGCTCGTCACCTTCCAGGCGGCCGAGCCGATGGCCGTCGGCATCGCCTCCGGCGACATCGATTTCGGCGTCACCGCGATCACCGGCGGGCTGGTCAGCCTCGCCGACAAGGGCGCGGTGAAGGTGATCGGCGGCTCGCTCGCCGAAGCCAAGGGCGTGGAGGGGCAGAAAGTGCTCGCGTCCAACGCCGCCTACGCCAAGGGGCTGACCAGCCTGGCCGGCCTGAAGGGCAGGAGCTACGCGGTGACCACCGCCGGCTCGTCGTTCGAGTATGTCGCCTACAAGGCGGCGCAGAAGGCGGGCTTCCCGGCGAGCGAGATCGTCTTCCGCCCGCTGCAGACCATTCCCGCCTGCATCGCCGCGCTGAAGACCGGCCAGGTCGATGCCTGGGACATGCTGCCGAGCGTCACCGACCCGCTGCTCAAGGCGAAGGTCGCGCACGCCATCGCCGCGGTGCGGGACTTCATCCCCGGCTACCAGGTGACGGCCGTCTTCACCTCCACCGCCAACATCAACAAGCGCAAGGAGGTGGTGCAGCGCTTCCTCGCCGGCTTCGCCAGAGGCATCGACGACTACGACGCGGCCCTGGTGGCGAAGACGATGGCGCCCAAGCAGATCGACGCGATCGTCGCCGAGATCCACAAATACGTCTTCTCCGCCATGCCGCTCGACAAGGCGCGGGCGCACATCACCCACGGCGTGATGCGCGTCAACGCCGGCGCGGCGCTCAACGTCGCCAGCGTCGCCGACCAGTTGCAGTGGCTCAACGCCAACAAGCTGGTGCCGGCCGGCTCGACGATGCAGCGGCTGGTCGATACCAGCTTCGTGAAGACCATCTGAATGCGCCTCCTCGCCGATCGCCTCGGCCATCGCTACGGCACCACCGAGGTGCTGCGCGATATCCGGATCGCGATCGGCGAGGGCGAGATCGTCTGCATCGTCGGCCCCTCCGGCTGCGGCAAATCGACGTTCCTGCGCATGCTCGGCGGGCTCGAACAGGCTTCCACCGGCCAGGTGCTGCTCGAGGGCGAGCCTCCCGCCGGCTCGCTCAACCCGATCACCTACATCTTCCAGGACTTCGCCCTCCTGCCGTGGCGCAGTGTCGAGGGCAACATCAGGCTGGTGCTCGAGGATCACCGGCTCGGCGCGGCGGCGATGCGGCGCATCGTCGATGACGTTCTGGAACGAACACGGCTCGCGGAGTTCCGCGCCGCGCTGCCGCGCCAGCTCTCCGGCGGGATGAAGCAGCGCGTGGCGATCGCGCGCGCGCTCGCGGTGCGCCCCGCGGTGATGCTGATGGACGAGCCGCTCTCCGCGCTCGACAGCCAGACGCGCGAGCTGCTGATGGACGACCTCGTGGAGCTGTGGACGCGCGAGCGCTTCTCCGCCTGCTACGTGACGCACAACCTCGCCGAGGCGGTCCGGCTCGGCCACCGGGTGCATGTGCTCTCGCGCCGGCCGGGGCGCATCCGCGAGACGGTGGAGATCGACATGCCGCTGGCCGAGCGCGCCGAACGCGCGGCGGAGCTGGAGGCGATGCAGCGCCACATCTGGCTGATCATGCGCGAGGAGGCGCGCGCCGCCGACCGGGAGCTTGCCGATGCACGATGACGCACCGCGCGCCGCCGGCGCCGGCGTGCGCCCGGTGCCGTTCCGCGGCGGCGGCTTCCGCCCGCAGACCAACACCTACGTCTCGCTCGCGGTCTTCGCCGGCCTGATCCTGCTGTGGGAAGGAGGCTCGCGGGCGGGGCTGATCTCGCCGATCGCGCTGCCCGCGCCCTCGCAGGTGATCGTGGCCCTGGCCGACCTGGTGCGCACGGGGATGCTGTGGAAGAACCTCTCCGTCAGCCTGATGCGGCTCGGCGTCGGCTGGGTGCTCGGCAGCATCCTCGGCATCGTCGTCGGCCTCCTGATCGGGCTCTTCACCATCGCGCGCGCAGCACTGCTGCAGCTCACCTCGGCGCTGTTCGCGGTGCCGAAGATCGCGCTGCTGCCGCTGTTCATCGTCTGGTTCGGCATCGGCGAGAGTTCCAAGATCGCAACGATCCTGTTCGGCACCTTCTTCCCGACCGTGATCGCGACCTACAGCGGCGTCGACAACGTCGATCGCAACCTGATCCGCATGGCCCAGTCCTTCGGCCTCTCCTGGGGCTCGATCGTGCGCAAGATCATCCTGCCCGGAGCACTGCCGGCGATCCTCTCGGGGCTGCGCATCTCCTCGGCGATCGCGATCGTCCTGCTGGTCGCCGCCGAGATGATCGGCGCGCAGTTCGGCATCGGCGCCTATATCCTGCAGGCCGGCTCGCTGTTCGCGATCGACCAGCTCATCGCCGGCGTCACCATCCTCGCGGTGCTGGGCCTGTTCATCAGCTGGGCGATCGGGCGCGCCGAGCGGCACTTCCTCGACTGGAGATCGTAACGACATGCGACGTGTCGGCGCCGACTACGATGTGCTGGTGTGCGGCGGCGGAGCGGCCGGCATCGGCGCCGCGGTGGGCGCGGCGAAGGCCGGTGCGCGCGTCTGCCTGGTGGAAAAATACGGCTTCCTCGGCGGCGCCGCGACCAACGCGCAGGTGCTGTCCTATTGCGGCCTGTTCACCCGCGCCGAGGTGCCGGAGCGCGCCGTGGGCGGGGTCGCGGAGGAGGTGCTGGCAGCACTGCGCGACTTCGGACTCGATGCGCTGGCGCACCGCTCTCCCACCACCGGCAACTGGATCGTCCTGTTCGACCCCGAGGTGCTGAAGCTGGCGCTCGACCGCATCGTCGCGGCGCACGGCATCGAGCTGCTGCTGCACACCCGCGTCGCCGCCGCGACGCGCACCGGCGTCGCGCTCGAGGGGGTGACGCTCGCGGGCATGGACGGGCGGCGGCATGTGCTGGCCGAGGCGTTCGTCGACGCCAGCGGCGATGCCAATCTCGCGATGCTGGCGGGCGAGGACTGCCGCGTCGGCGACGGCGAGGGACATCTGCAGGCGCTGACCATGCCGATCCGCGTCGGCGGCATCGCCGCGGGGGCGAAGCTCGACCGCGGCCGGCTGCAGCAGGCGATCGCGTCCTACAACGAGGCCGGCGCCTACCCGATCGCGCGCACCGATGGCGGCATCTTCGTGCGCATGCCGCTTTCGGGCGACCTGTGGTGGATGGCCGTCGACCTGGAGCTGGCGGATCTTTCCTCGGCCAGCTTCACCCGCGCGGAGATCGAGGGACGGGCGCGGGCCCATGCCTATGTCGAGCTGCTGCAGCGCACGCAACCCGGCTTCGAGCGCGCCTATCTCGTCGCCACCGGCCCGCAGGTGGGGGTGCGCGAGACGCGCCACCCGGCGGCGCGCCACCGGATGAGCGCCGAGGAACTGACCAGCGGCGCGCAGCACCCGCAGGCGATCGCCCGCGCCGCCTGGCCGATCGAGCTGCACGGCGAGGCCGGCAAGCCGGTCTATATCCATGTCGGCGGCCGCGGCTATGCGCAGGTGCGCTACGACGCGATCCGTGCCGCGGCACTCGAGAACCTCTGGTATGGCGGGCGCGTCATCGGCGCGGACGTGCAGGCCTATGGCTCGATCCGCGTGATGGGCACCGCGTTTGCCACCGGCCAGGCGGCCGGCGTGGCGGCGGCCGACTACGCGGCGCGCGGCCGGCGCGTCGATGTCGCCGCGGTGCAGGCGACGTTGCGCGGGCAGGGCGCGATCATCTGAGGCCGGAGCGGCCCCGCGGCAAGCCGCGAGGCTTCAGGCGCGCTCGCCCGCGGCGCGGATGGCCGCCGCGAGGGCGGGGTTGGCGCGACGCAGCTGGGTCGCGCGCCGGGCCGCGGCCAGTCCCGGTTCCGGACACAATTCCCAACGTTCGAGGAACAGCAGATCGTCCCGCTCACCGGGGTCTCTCACGTCGCGCAACGCGTCCCTTACCGCATCGGTAAGCGGCGGATGGTCGAGCTCGGACATCTCGCGGCACCTCGTCTTCGCTGCGAGCTATATGGGCGCTCGTCATGCGTCGGCATGGCTGTTTCGTGATGAGTTGGTGACAAGCGCTCCACGGCGGCGAGGCTCGCCGCCCCGCCGCCGCGGCAGCGCTCAGTAGCGGTAGAGATCGTGCTTGAACGGACCGTTCTGCGGCACGCCGATATACTCGGCCTGGCTGGCGGAAAGCTGCGTCAGCCTGGCGCCGACCTTGGCGAGGTGCAGTGCCGCCACCTTCTCGTCGAGCCGCTTGGGCAGCACATAGACCTTGCGCTCATAGGCGCCGGGAGCCGCGTTCCACAGCTCGATCTGCGCCAGCACCTGGTTGCTGAACGAGGCGCTCATCACGAAGCTCGGGTGGCCTGTGGCATTGCCGAGATTCACCAGCCGGCCCTCGGAGAGCACGATCAGGCGCTTGCCGTCGGGGAACACCACCTCGTCCACCTGCGGCTTCACGTTCTCCCAGCGGAAGTTGCGCAGCGCGCCGATCTGGATTTCGGCATCGAAATGACCGATGTTGCAGACGATGGCGCGGTTCTTCATCGCGCGCATGTGCTCGAGCGTGATCACGTCGACATTGCCGGTCGCGGTGACGAAGATGTCGGCGCGCGTCACCGCGTCCTCCATCGTCACCACCTCGTAGCCCTCCATCGCCGCCTGCAGCGCGCAGATCGGGTCGGCCTCCGTCACCAGCACGCGGCAGCCGGCCTGGCGCAGCGAGGCGGCCGAGCCCTTGCCGACATCGCCGAAGCCGGCGACGGTGGCGATCTTGCCGGCCATCATCACGTCGGTCCCGCGGCGGATCGCGTCCACCAGGCTCTCGCGGCAGCCGTAGAGATTGTCGAATTTCGACTTGGTGACGCTGTCGTTGACGTTGATCGCGGGCACCAGCAGCGAGCCGTCGCGCTCCATCTCGCGCAGCCGGTGCACGCCCGTCGTCGTCTCCTCCGACAGGCCGCGCACGTCCTTCATCATGTCCTTGTGCTTCGCGTGCATCACCTGCGTCAGGTCGCCGCCGTCATCGAGGATCATGTTCGGCGTCCAGCCGTCCGGGCCGCGGATGGTCTTGTCGATGCACCACCAGAACGATTCCTCGTCCATGCCCTTCCAGGCGAAGACCGGCGTGCCGGAGGCCGCGATGGCGGCGGCGGCGTGGTCCTGGGTCGAGAAGATGTTGCAGGAGGACCAGCGCACCGAGGCGCCCAGCGCCTGCAGCGTGCGGATCAGCACCGCGGTCTGGATGGTCATGTGCAGGCAGCCGGCGATGCGCGCGCCGGCGAGCGGCTTCTGCGCGCCGAACTCCGCGCGGATCGCCATCAGGCCGGGCATCTCGTCCTCGGCCATGGAGATCTCCTTCTCGCCCCAGGTGGCGAGCGAGATGTCGGCAACCTTGTGGTCGGCGATCGTCGAATCGGTCATGTCGGGTTCCGCAATCTGGTGGTGATCGAAAGGCACGCGCCTCGCGGCACGTTACGTATTCATCGCGTCGAAGAAATCCTGGTTCGTCTTGCTGAATTTCAGCTTCTCGAGCAGGAAATCCATCGAATCCATCGGCCCCATCGGGTTGAGGATCCGGCGCAGCACCCACATCTTGGACAGCGTCGCGCGGTCCACCAGCAGTTCTTCCTTGCGGGTGCCGGACTTGGTGATGTCGATCGCGGGGAAGGTGCGCTTGTCGGAGAGCTTGCGGTCGAGCACGATCTCCGAGTTGCCGGTGCCCTTGAACTCCTCGAAGATCACCTCGTCCATGCGGCTGCCGGTGTCGATCAGCGCGGTGGCGATGATCGTCAGGCTGCCGCCCTCCTCGATGTTGCGCGCCGCGCCGAAGAAGCGCTTCGGCCGCTGCAGGGCGTTGGCGTCCACGCCGCCGGTCAGCACCTTGCCCGACGACGGCACCACGGTGTTGTAGGCGCGGGCGAGGCGGGTGATGGAATCGAGCAGGATCACCACGTCGCGCTTGTGCTCGACCAGCCGCTTGGCCTTCTCGAGCACCATCTCGGTGACCTGAACATGGCGCGTCGCCGGCTCGTCGAAGGTGGAGGCGACGACCTCGCCCTTCACCGTGCGTGCCATGTCCGTCACTTCCTCCGGCCGCTCGTCGATCAGCAGCACCATGAGGAAGACCTCGGGGTGGTTGGCGGCGATGGCGGTGGCGATGTTCTGCAGCATCACCGTCTTGCCGGTGCGCGGGGGCGCGACGATCAGCGCGCGCTGGCCCATGCCGATCGGCGTGATCAGGTCGATCACCCGCGGCGTGTAGTCCTTGCTCGGCCCCTTCGCGACGGACTGGAAATTCGGCATTTCCATCTTCAGCCGGCGGTCGGGGTAGAGCGGCGTCAGATTGTCGAAATTGATACGGTGGCGAACCGCCTCGGGCGGCTCGAAATTGATGGTGTTGACCTTGAGCAGGCAGAAATAGCGCTCGCCGTCCTTGGGCGCGCGGATCTGCCCCTCCACCGAATCGCCGGTGCGCAGGCCGAAGCGGCGCACCTGGGCGGGGGAGATGTAGATGTCGTCGGGGCCGGGGAGGTAGTTGCTGTCCGGGCTGCGCAGGAAACCAAAACCGTCGGGCAGGATCTCGAGCGTGCCCTCGCCGTTGATCGCCTGTTCGTTTTCCGCGAGATTCTTGAGGATCGCGAACATCATGTCCTGCTTGCGCAGCGACGAGGCATTCTCGATCTGCAATGATTCGGCGAAGCTCAGCAGGTCGGCGGGCGATTTGGCCTTGAGTTCGGCAAGATGCATGGAACCTCTGGGGGACCTCGAAGGGGGGGGACCTCGTAGGGGAGGCGCCTGGGCGGCGCTCCGGGGCGTCCTTTCGGGCGAACCGCGGTGGCGCGGCGGTCGCGAGGGCAGGAAGCATAGTCGGGGGGAAGCCCGCGCCGGGCTGCCGCGGCCGGTCATCGGGGAGAGAAGCGCGGCAGGCAGGCACCGCGCGCGGCAGGCGCTAGTTAGTGGGGCGGAATCGGGCCGTCAAGGCCGATCCGCCACACGGTGGAGGTTGACGCGCCGCGCGACGCCCGCCCACGATTGCGCCCGATGACGAAACCAGCCGCACACGCCAGGCCCATGACGACCGACTCCTCCGGCCGGGGCTGAGCATGGACGGGTTCCGCCAGGACCTTCTGTGGGTGGCCGGGATCTGGCGCTCCGTTCTCGTGATGGTGCTGGGGCTGCTCGCCTCCGGCGTCGCCATCGTCTACCAGGTTCCGGCCTTCCCCGTGGTGATCCTGTTCGCCGACCTGGTGGTGTTCTGGCATCTGCGCATGCTGGCGGTGGAGCGGCGGCGCGAGGCGCGGCTCGACGAGGCGGCGTTCCGCGCCGCCGCCCTCGAACTCACCGTGGTCAAGACCCAGCACCGCGACCGGCTGGCGCCCGCGCAGGCCTCGCTGCCGTTCAGCCAGTGGGTCGAGGGAATCCGCGCGGGGCGCAGCCCATGAACGTCCTGACCTGGATCTGGCCGCTGCTCGCGGGCGCCGTCGCGGCCTGGTTCCTCGGCGCGCGCATCGCGGCGCACCGGCGCAGCCTGCGCCGCGCGGCACAGCGCGCCGAGGCCGAGGGACTGCTCGCCCGCCACGGCGCCGCCCTCGCGCGCTTCCTCGCCGAGCCGGCCGCACCGGCCGAGCTACAGCGCCTGCTGCTGGTCTACAGCGACGCGATGCAGGAGCGCGACATCGTCGACCGCCTGGTGCGCGGCGCCGTCGCCGGGCATCTCACCCGCCTGCCCGATGCCGCCGAATACCGTGACCTCGCCGCCGCGACGCAGCGCCTGGCGCTGGCCCGGCCCGACCTCGCCGAGGATTTCGCGCGCGCGATGACGACGGGGCTGCTCGCCGCGCTGCTGCGCTCGACCGAGGCCGCCGCCGTCACCGATGCGGTGCTCACCGCCTTCGCCACCACGCCGCAGCGGGAACTGACCTACGCCGTCACCGCGGCGCGGCTGAGCGACCAGGCGGCGCTCGGCTTCCTGCCGGAGATGGTCTGAGGCGCGATCAGCCGCCACGCGCGCCACGCGCGATCAACCGCCACGCGCGCCACGCGCGATCAACCGCCACGCGCGCCACGCGCGATCAACCGCCACGCGCGCCACGCGCGATCGCCTCCGCGATCAGCCGCTTCGCCTCCGCCGCGTCGCCCCAGCCGGCGAGC
>JAJXSZ010000050.1 GCA_021784255.1 Pseudomonadota bacterium
GGACTCGCTGTGGCCGGCGGAGGCGCTGTTCGCGAGCGTGGACGATGCGGTGGCGCTGATCCGCGCGGCACAGCCCGGACAACACTGGCGGGCATGGGCCGGGCGCTATGGCCTCGAGCACCAGATCGAGGCGACGCGCGAGCTGCTGGCCGGGCTCGACCCCGCGCACGGCGGGGCGCTCGGGCCCCCAGCGCCGGTTATTTCTTCGGCAGCTCCAGCCTGAGCGACAACTCGCGCAGGCGCGCAGGCGCGATCGCGGCGGGCGCGCCCATCATCAGGTCCTCGCCCTGCTGGTTCAGCGGGAACAGGATCACCTCGCGGATATTCGGCTCGTCGGCCAGCAGCATGACGATGCGATCGATCCCCGGGGCCGAACCGCCATGCGGCGGCGCGCCGTAGCGGAACGCGTTCAGCATGCCGCCGAAACGCGCCTCCACGTCCGCCGCGGTGTAACCCGCGATCTCGAAGGCCTTCACCATGATGTCGGGCCGGTGGTTGCGGATGGCGCCGGACGACAATTCGATACCGTTACAGACGATGTCGTACTGGAATGCCTTGATGGTCAGCGGATCCTGCGTCGCGAGCGCCTCGAGCCCGCCCTGCGGCATCGAGAAGGGGTTGTGGCTGAAATCGACCTTCCCGGTCTCCTCGTTGATCTCGTACATCGGGAAATCGGTGATCCAGCAGAAGCGGAACGCATCGGGTTCGATCAGGCCGAGATCCTCGCCGAGCTTGGTGCGCACCTTGCCGGCGAACTTCGCCGTCTCGTCGCCCTTGCCGGCGGCGAAGAACACCGCGTCGCCCGCCTGCAGCGCGCAGGCGAGGCGGATCGCCTCCGCCCGCCCGGGCTCGAGGTTGCGCGCGATCGGTCCCTTCGCCCCGTCGGCGTCGAACTGGATGTAGCCGAGCCCGCCCGCGCCCTCCTCGCGCGCCCATTCGTTGAGCTTGTCGAAGAAACTGCGGGGGTTGGCGGCCGCGCCCGGCGCCGGAATGGCACGCACAATGCCGCCGGCCGCCGCGATCTTCGCGAACAGACCGAAGCCGGAGCCGGCGAAATGCCCGGTGACGTCGCTGATGGTCAGCGGGTTGCGCAGGTCGGGCTTGTCGGAGCCGTAGGTCAGCAGCGCCTCGGCATAGGGGATGCGGGGGAAGCGCCCCGCGGTCACCGCGCGGCCGTTCGCGAACTCCTCGAACACGCCCGCGATCACCGGCTCGATGGTCTCGAACACGTCCTCCTGCGTCACGAAGCTCATTTCGAAATCGAGCTGATAAAATTCGCCCGGCGAGCGGTCGGCGCGGCTGGCTTCATCGCGAAAGCAGGGCGCGATCTGGAAGTAGCGGTCGAACCCGGCGACCATCGCCAGCTGCTTGAATTGCTGCGGCGCCTGCGGCAGCGCATAGAACTTGCCCGGATGCAGCCGCGCCGGCACCAGGAAGTCGCGCGCGCCCTCGGGCGAGGAGGCGGTCAGGATCGGCGTCTGGAACTCGGTGAAGCCGGCCTCGATCATCCGCTGGCGGATCGAGGCGATCACCTGCGCGCGCAGCATGATGTTGCGATGCACCCGCTCCCGGCGCAGATCGATGAAGCGGTATTTCAGCCGGATCTCGTCGGGGAAGCGCTCCTCGCCCGCCACCTGCATCGGCAGCACCTCGGCCGCGGACTGCACCTCGAGGGCCGTTGCGCGCAGCTCGACCTCGCCGGTCGGCAGCTTCGGGTTCACCGTGCCCTCGGCGCGCCCGACGACGGTGCCGGTGACGGTGATGACGCTCTCCACACGCACCTGCTCGGCGGCAGCGAAGGCCGGGGTGCCGGCGGCAAACACGCATTGGGTGATGCCGTAATGGTCGCGCAGGTCGATGAACAGCAGCCCGCCATGGTCGCGCCTGGCGTGCACCCAGCCGGAAAGCCGGGCCGGCGTGCCGGCATCGGACGCGCGCAGCGCTGCGCAGGTATGGGTGCGATAGGCGTGCATGGCGGATACTCGACTGGTTACGGGGCGGGTTTCGGGCTGAAACCGGCGGCAAACAAGCCGCCGCCCCCCCGCCTGTCAAGGCGACAGGGTGTCCAGCTCACGGTGCGCGGTGTAGGGAGGGGTCATGCCCAGGCAAGACCGCGCCGCTTTCCCGCCCCCCGTCCTCGTCACCGACTCCGCCAGCCTCGCCGCTCTCTGCGAACGCCTCGCGAGCGAACCGATGGTCACGGTGGACACCGAGTTCATGCGCGAGCGCACCTACTGGCCCGAGCTCTGCGTGGTCCAGCTCGGCGGCGCCGGCGAGACCGCGGTGGTCGACGCCCTGGCGCCCGGGCTCGACCTCGCCCCGCTCGGCGCACTGCTCGCCAACCCGAACGTGACCAAGGTGTTCCACGCCGCGCGCCAGGACGTGGAGATCTTCGTCCTCAAATTCGGCGCGGTGCCGGCACCGCTGGTCGACACCCAGGTCGCCGCGATGGTGGCCGGGTTCGGCGATCAGGTCGGCTACGACACGCTCGTGGCCTCGCTCACCGGCGGACAGATCGACAAGTCGCACCGTTTCAGCGACTGGTCCGCCCGCCCACTCTCCCAGGCGCAGATCACCTATGCCGCGGCGGATGTGACGCATCTGCGCCTGGTCTATGACAAGCTCATGGCCCGCCTGGCGCGCGACGGGCGGCTCGACTGGGTGGGCGAGGAAATGGCCACCCTCACCGACCCCGCGACCTACCGCGTCGATCCCGAGCGGATGTGGGAGCGGCTGCGCGCGCGCACCAACAACCGGCGCATGCTGGGCATGCTGCGCGCCATCGCCGCCTGGCGCGAGCACGAGGCGCAGCGCGCCAATATCCCGCGCGGGCGGATGCTGAAGGACGAATCGCTGCTGGAACTCGCGGCCACCGCGCCGGCCGATGCCATCGGCCTCGCCCGGGTGCGCGGCATCTCCAAGGGCTTCGCCGAAGGCAAGCAGGGCGCCTCGCTGCTGGCCGCGATCGCGGCGACCCGGGCGCTGCCGGAAAGCGACTTGCCGAGCCCGGCCGCCGACAAGCACGGCCCGCGCGCCTCGCCCGCCCTCGTCGCGCTGCTCAAGGTGCTGCTCGCGGCGAGCTGCGAGGCGAACGACGTGGCGCCGCGCCTCGTCGCCTCGTCCGAGGATCTCGATCAGATCGCGGTGGGCGCGGCGGACGTCCCGGCGCTCGCCGGCTGGCGTCACCGCGTCTTCGGCGAACAGGCCCTGGCGCTGCGCGACGGCAAGCTCGCGCTCGGCGTCGCCGGCAAGCGGATCAAGACCATCCCGCTCTGATCCGCTCCCCGCCGGCCGGCCGCCGCCGGAAGCTCAGTAGAGCGCCGGGACGAATTTCTGCTTGCTGAATTTCGGCCGCTTGTAGCCCTGGTCACTCTGCCGCGGCGGCAGGTCGATCTCCACCGGCACCATGTCGTGATACGCGACCTGGGTCAGCAGATGCGCGATGCAGTTGAGCCGCGCGCGCTTCTTGTCGTCGGCATCGACCACGTTCCAGGGGCTCGTGCTGGTGTCGGTCGCGGCAAACATCGCGTCCTTGGCGCGCGAATAATCCACCCAGCGCCGCCGCGCCTCGAGGTCCATGGCCGAGAGCTTCCAGCGCTTGATGGGGTTGCGCATCCGCGCTTGGAAGCGGTGTTCCTGCTCCTCGTCGCTGACCGAGAACCAGTATTTCACCAGAACCGTGCCGGAGCGGATCAGCATCGCCTCGAAGGCGGGGCAGGCGCGCAGGAACTCCTCGTATTCCTCCGCGGTGCAGAACCCCATCACGTGCTCGACACCGGCGCGGTTGTACCAGGAGCGGTCGAACAGCACGATCTCGCCGGCACCCGGCAGGTGCGCGACGTAACGCTGGAAGTACCATTGCCCACGCTCCCGCTCGGTCGGCGTGCCCAGCGCGACCACGCGACAATAGCGGGGGTTGAGGCTCTGCGTGATGCGGGTGATCACGCCGCCCTTGCCTGCCGCGTCGCGCCCCTCGAACAGCACGCAGACCCGCAGACCCTTCCGCCGCACCCATTCCTGCAGCTTGAGCATCTCGAATTGCAGCTTCGCCAGCTCTTCGACGTAGCTGTAATTTTTCGCCGGCTTGCCGAGATGCGAGCGCCGGCCGAGCTCCCAGTACTGTTCGAGGGCTGCCGTCTCGTTGACCCGCTCGGCGATCTCACCGCCGTTGCCCGCCGCGCCACCGCCGTTCGCGCTATCGCCGGCCGGGGCGTGCTGCTGGCGCTTGGCGTCCTTCTTGCCCATCTGATGCCTCCACGTCTGGCGCAAGGCTAACACCCGACGGCGCCGGCGTCAGTCGCTTTGCGTCAGGCCGCGAGTTCCGTCGTGGCGTCGAGGCCGAGCGCCTCGGCCAGGCGATCGAGGCGGCGCGTCACGCTCTCGCCGGCGAACACGCCGCTGCCTTCCGCGAGCCGCAGCGTCAGCGTCGCCCCCACCTCGAGCGCGGTGCCGCCGAGCAGCGCCGTGGTTCCCGCCGAGAGCGTGTAAGCCAGCCGCAGCGCCACCCCCAGGATGGTCGCCCGGCGCAGCGCGTCGGGGCTCAGCAGCCCGCGCGCGGGGGCGAGGAAGGCGGCGTCCGGCTCGGCCTCGTAGCGCAGCGCCAGGGTCGTCGCGAGGAAGGCGCGCGCGTGATGGTCGAGCGCGATGCCAGGCTGGCGCAGGATGCGCAGATAGGCCTGCTCGGCGCGGTATTCCGGGTGGTCGTGGCTGCCGATATCGCTCATCCAGCAGGCAGCCGTGCGCAGGCGCAGCTGCTCCGCCGTCTCGGCGGCGAACAGCGGTGCCGTCCAGGCCGCCAGCGCGGGCGGCAGCGCCGGGTCGCGGCCCAGCCGCGCGGCGTATTCGCGCCCGGCGGAGATCAGCGGGTCCTCCCGCCGCACCGCCTCGGGCACCTGCGCCATGAACCAGCCCTCGCGCAGCCCGTTGGCGGAGAACACCACCCGCCGCGCCCCGGTCAGACGCAGCAGCCGGCGCAGCACGATCGCGGCATAGGGGAGGTCGTCGATGCGCCGTCGCGGCGCGCCCGCCATGCGCTCCAGCGCCCGCCGCCCGGCGCCCGCGATCACCCCGGCGAGGTCGCGCGCCTCGTCGCGCCCGATCGTGTAGTGATGCACCATATTCAGCGGGTAGCGGGTCTGCGCGATATGGATGCGCGCCAGCGCCCGCCAGGCGCCACCCACGACGTAGAGATCGCGGCCCGCGCCCTCGGCGAGCCAGGGCACCATCGCCAGCTCCGCCTCGGCCAGCGCGCGCGCGCGCGTCGCGTCCTCGCCCGCGCGTTCCGCCAGCCGGATGACACCGATCGGCAGTGTCGCCGCGGCCCCGCTGCGCCCGGCGTCGAGCCGCACCAGCTCGAGCGAACCGCCGCCTATATCGGCGAGGATCCCGTCCGCGCTCGGAATGCCGCACAGCACACCGGCGGCCGAGAGCGCGGCCTCCTCCTCGCCCGTCAGCACCCGGATCCGCGCCTGCGGGATCCGCCCCGCGAGGGTGGCGACGAATTCCGGTCCGTTCTGCGCGTCGCGCACCGCCGAGGTGGCCAGCACCTCGAACGGCGAGGCACCCATCGCCTCGGCGATCGCACGGTAGCGGTTCATCACCGTCAGCGCCTGCGCCAGCGCCGTCGCATCCAGCAGCCCCGTCGTCGTGACGCCGCGGCCGAGCCGCAGCACCGCCTTCTCGTTGAAGATCGCGATCGGGTTGCGCCCCAGCCCCTCGAACACGACCAGGCGGACCGAGTTGGAACCCAGATCGACGACAGCCGAGCGCGTTAACCTGCGAGCCGGGAACGAAGCGTCTGAAAACAGCGGCAAGGGCGCCTCAATCCTCGCTCGCGCGCCCCGCCCGGCGCATCGCCTGCGGCGCCGTCGCATCGCCGCGCAGCGCCGAGCCGCGGCCGGAAAGCGAGGGGTTGGTCATGAAATGCTCATGGGCGGAGAAGCGTTTCTTGCCACCCGCATGCACCCGCCGCCATACCCCGTCCGCGCCGAGCTCCCATGCCTGCGCGGTATCGCGCAGGTTGGTCACCATGATCTGGTCCAGCACCTGCGCGTGCACCGTCGCGTTGTGGATCGGCACCAGCGTCTCCACCCGCCACTCCAGGTTGCGCGCCATCCAGTCGGCGGAGGAGATGAACACCAGCGCCTGGCGCGATGGCAGCGGCGAGCCGTTGCCGAAGACGCAGATGCGCGCGTGCTCGAGGAAACGCCCGACGATCGATTTCACGCGGATGTTCTCGGACAGTCCCGGCACGCCCGGGCGCAGGCAGCAGATGCCGCGGATGACCGCCTCGATCTTCACCCCGGCGCAGGAGGCGGCATAGAGGCGGTCGATCAGCGCCTCGTCCACCAGGGCGTTGAGCTTGATCCAGATCGACGCAGGCTGGCCGGCGCGCGCGAACTCGATCTCCTGGTCGATCAGCTCCATCAGCGCCGAGCGGGCGGTCAGCGGGCTGAAGGCCAGCGCCTCCATCCGCTCCGGCCTGGCATAGCCCGTCATGTAGTTGAAGAGCCGTGCCGAATCGCGCGTCAGTTCCGGTTCGCAGGTGAAGAAGCTGAGGTCGGTGTAAATGCGCGCGGTGATCGGGTGATAGTTGCCGGTGCCGAAATGCGCATACGAACGCAGCGTGCCGCCCTCGCGGCGGACCACCAGCGATAGTTTCGCATGCGTCTTGAGCTCGGTGAAGCCGAACACGACCTGCACGCCGGCCGCCTCCAGCTCGCGCGCGAGCCGGATATTCGCCTCCTCGTCGAAGCGCGCGCGCAGTTCCACCATGGCGGTGACGGTCTTGCCGGCTTCCGCCGCCTCGATCAGCGCGTTGACGATCGGGCTGTCGCGGCTGGTGCGGTAGAGCGTCTGCTTCACCGCCACCACGGCGGGGTCGCGCGCGGCCTGGCGCAGGAACTGCACCACCACGTCGAAGCTCTCGAACGGGTGGTGGACGATGATGTCCTTGGCGCGGATCGCGGCGAAGCAGTCGCCGCCGAAATCGCGGATGCGCTCGGGGAAGCGCGGCGTGTAGGGTGCGAACAGCAGGTCCGGCCGGTCGTCAACGATCATCTGCCGGAGATCGACGAGACCGAGCAGGCCCCCGGTCACGTTGATCTGGCTGGGCGCGGCGCCCAGCGCGTCCGCCACCAGCGCGCGCAGACCCTGCGGCATCGCCGCTTCGAGCATGAGATGGATCGCGACCCCGCGGCGGCGGCGCTTCAGCGCCGTCTCGTAGGAGCGGACGAGATCCTCCGCCTCCTCCTCGAACTCGACGTCGCTGTCGCGGATCAGCCGGAACAGCCCTTCGCCGACCACCGTCGCCCGCGGGAACAGGCGCGGCAGCGACAGCGCGATCAGATGCTCGAGCAGCACGAAGCGGATGTCGCGTCCGGTCGCGGCGGCATCGCCGCGCGCGGGCAGGCGGATGAAGCGCTCGATCTGTGCCGGAATCGGAATGAGTCCAGGCATCGGCGCCGTCTCGCCCTCGAGCATCAGCAGCAGCGCCATCACCAGGCCGAAATTGGGCACGAACGGGAACGGATGCGCGGGATCGACGGCAAGCGGCGTCAGCACCGGGAACACCCGCTCCATGAACCAGGCGTCGAGCCAGGCTCGGTCCTCGCCATCGAGCTCCACGGGATCGACGACGCGGATGCCCGCGCCGGCAAGCTCCGTGCGCAGCTCGGCCCAGGCGTGCAACTGCTCGCCGAGCAGCTCGGCGATGCGTGCATCGACCGCCGCCAGCTGCTGTGGCGGCGTCAGCCCGTCGGGCGAAACCGCGGCAACCCCCGCCTTCACCTGTCCGACCAGGCCGGCGACGCGCACGGAATAGAATTCGTCGAGGTTGAAGGCCGAGATCGAGACGAAGCGCAACCGCTCCAGCAGCGGGTGGCGGCGGTTCTCCGCCTCGGCGATCACCCGCGCGTTGAAGGCGAGCCAGGACAGCTCGCGGTTGATGAACCGGTCCGGCGAATCGGCGCCGACAGCATGGTCCGGCGCGGGCTGCGCGCGGGACCCCAACTCGGCGGCGGGGTAGGGTATGTCGGGGGCGTTCATCCGGCGCTCCTGTACAACGGAGCTTACAGGAACGGCAGTCGAATTGGCGAGGCGCGAACCGGTGCTGCCGCGAAATCTTCATCGGCGTCCGGTTCCGCGTCCGGTTCCGCCTCCGACCTGGCGGCGGGCGCGGCTTCCCCGGGCGCCAGGTCCGCCAGCGCCGCGACGACCAGCGCCCGCGTCACCCGCCGCCCGAGGGCAAGGCTCGCATGGTCGAGCCGGGCCGCCAGCTCGCGCAACAGGCCGGGGTCGCGCGGCGCACGGCGCAGCAGCCAGGCGCGCAGCGCGGGCGCCAGCACCAGTTGCCGCTCGTCGAGCAGGCGTGCGAACAGCGCCTCGAGCAGCGCATCCTCGGGCGAACCGATCGCCACCGCCGTACTCGCGCGCAGCCGGCTCGCGAGGTCGGGCAGGGCGATCCGCCAGCGCGCAGGCGGCTCGCGGGCGGCGAGGAGCACGCGCTGCCCGGCTTCGGCGGCGGCGTTGAGGAGGTGGAACAGCGCCTCCTCGTCGACGAGGTCGGCGTCGTCCACGACGACCGGCGCCGGCGGCGCCGGGCGCGGCCCGCCCTGCCACGGCGCGGCACCATTTGCCTCGGCCCAGATCGCCAGCATGTGGCTCTTGCCGGTCGCCGGCCCGCCCCACAGCACCAGCCGGCCCAGCGGCCAGCGGTCGGGGGCGGCGAGCCAGTTCCGCGCCGCTGCGTTGGACGGCATCTCGACCAGCGGCTCGCGCGCGAGGTCGGCGGCGGCCCATGGCAGCGGTAACGCCAGTTGCCGCGCCGTCATGCGCTGCCCGTTCCCCCCGGCGGATCGAGGTAGAGCGGGCTGGCAAGGTAGCGGCGCAGCCAGAAGCGGATCAGCACGCCGATCACCGCGGACACCGGCACCGCCAGCAGCACGCCGAGGAAGCCGAACGCCTCACCGCCCGCGAACAGCGCGAAGATGACCCAGACCGCGTGCAGCTCCACCCGGTCGCCCAGGAAGCGCGGGTAGATGAAATAATTCTCGAACACCTGGCCCAGCCCGAACACGAGCAGCACCCGGACGATCCCGCCCCAGGTACCCCATTGCCCCGCCGCCAGCGCCAGCGAGGACAGGAAGCCGGTGATGGTGCCGACATACGGCATGAAGGAGAGCGTGCCGGTCGTCAGCCCGACGATCAGCCCGAGGTCGAGGCCCGCCATGGTCAGCCCGGTGGCATAGAACGCAGCCAGCGCGAGACAGCTGAGCGCCTGGCCGCGCAGCCAGGCCGAAAGAATCCGATCCACCTCCCGCGCCTGGTCGCGCAGGATCCCCGCATAGCGGCGCGGCAGCCAGGCATCGACGCTGGCAACCACCTTCGGCCAGTCGCGCAGCAGGTAGAAGGACACCAGTGGCGTGACCACCACCAGCATGATCACGTTGAACAGCGCGAAGCTGCCGCCGATCAGCCGGGTCGCCGCGGTGCCGATGAAGCCAAGCACGGTGCCCGCCTGCGCGCTGACGAGATCGTGCAGCCGCGTGTTCACCACGCCGGGGCCGAGCTGGTGTTCCAGACGGTTGATGACGCCGTTCGCGAGCTTCTCAAGCTGCCCGACATAGGCCGGCAGGCGATGCAGCAGCAGCCCCAGCTGCGCCATCACCAGCGGGTAGAGCAGCAGCAACGCCAGCGAGCCGAGCAGAATCAACCCCACCACCAGCAGACCCGCGGCATAGGGGCGCCCGATTCCGGCGCGGGTCATCCGGGTGGCCAGCGGATCGAGGAAATAGGCGAGCACCGCCGCCGCGACGAAGGGCAGCAGCACCGCCGAGAAGAGCCGCAGCGCCAGCCACAGCGCCACCAGCAGCGCCAGGAGGAAGGCCACGCGCTGGACCCGCGAGGCGCCAGCCGGCCGGCTCTCGCTCATGTCGCGCTCCCCCGTGCCACCTGCAGCACGTAGGCGCCCCCCGAACTCAGCGTGCTCGCCGCCACCAGCGCGGTCAGCACCGCGATCACGTCCCGCGGCACCGCCACGCCGCCGGCGCGCAGCAGCGCCAGCCCGACCAGCACGATCTGCAGCACCGTGTTGACCTTGGAGAGCAGCAGCGGCCGGATCTCCACGCGTTGACCCAGCATCGTCAGCACCAGCACTCCCCCCACGATCGTCACGTCACGAAACACCACCAGGATCGCCAGCCAGTCGCGCACCTCGCCGACCGCGGCGAGCGTGACATAGGCGGAAACGAGCAGCGCCTTGTCCGCCAGTGGATCGAGCAGCGTGCCGATCCGCGTCGGTCCCTCACGGCGCGCCATCCAGCCATCGACCCCGTCGGAAACGGCGGCGGCGGCGAACAGAGCGAACGCGGCCAGCGAATGGCCGTGCAGCACCAGCCAGACCGTCGCCGGCACGGCGCAAAGCCGCGCCAGGGAGATCACATTCGGCACGGTGAAGACATCGCCACGGACCGTGGGCGCACGAACCCCGCTACCGTCCGGCATCGTTCCCCCGTCTCGCGGCAGCCGCTGGGCAGGCGGGATTGCGCAATTGCTTCTCCTCGGTAGCGCTTTCGCTCGCGACCTTATACACGGCCGGGCCATGACGGGCATGACCTATCGCGACGCGGGCGTGGACATCGAGGCGGGGGACGCGCTGATCGAGCGCATCAAGCCCGCGGCCAGGGCGAGCCTTCGCCCCGGCGTGCTGGGCGGGCTGGGCGGTTTCGGCGCCCTGTTCGACCCGCGCGCGGCCGGCTTCACGGACCCGATCCTGGTCGCCACCACCGACGGCGTCGGCACCAAGCTGCGCGTTGCCATCGAGGCTGAACGTCATGGCGGCGTCGGCCAGGACCTGGTGGCGATGTGCGTCAACGACCTCGTCGTGCAGGGCGCGGCACCGCTGTTCTTCCTCGACTACTACGCAACCGGCGCGCTCGACGTCACCGCCGCCGCCGCCGTCATCGAGGGCATCGCCGCCGGCTGCCGGCTCGCGGATTGCGCGCTGGTCGGCGGCGAGACCGCCGAGATGCCGGGGATGTACGCCAAGGACGACTACGACCTCGCGGGCTTCGCCGTCGGGGCCGCGGAGCGCGGCACGCTCCTGCCGCAGGGGGTCGCGCCTGGGCAGGCCGTCCTCGGCCTCGCCTCCTCGGGCGTGCATTCCAACGGGTTTTCGCTGGTGCGCCGGGTGGTCGCAGCGAGCAGACTGGGCTGGAGCTCGCCCGCCCCCTTCGACGCGGAACGGACGCTCGCCGAGGCGCTCCTGGAGCCAACGCGGATCTATGTCCGCCCGCTTCTCGCCCTGCACCGCGCCGGGCTGATGCGGGCCGCCGCCCACATCACCGGCGGCGGCCTGCCCGGCAACCTGCCGCGCGTGCTGCCCCGGGGCACGCGCGCCGTGCTGGCCGCGAACTGGACGCCGCCGCCGGTGTTCGGCTGGCTCGCCCGCGCCGGCGGCGTCGCGCCGGCGGAGATGCTGCGTGTGTTCAACTGCGGCATCGGCATGGCGGTGGTGACCGAAGACGCGGCCGCGGCACGCGCCCTGCTGGAGGCCGAGGGCGAGACGGTGATCGAGCTGGGCCGCATCGAGGCCTACGCCGCCACCCCCGACGTCGCGATCGACATTCCTCCGGGATGGCTCGCATGAAGCGGCGCGTCGGCATCCTCATCTCCGGGCGCGGCTCCAACATGGTGGCGCTGGCCGAGGCGGCGCGCGACCCGGCCTACCCGGCGGCGATCGGGGTAGTGATCGCGAACGACCCGACGGCGGCGGGTCTGGCGCTCGCCGCGGCGCGCGGCATCCCGACCCGTACCATCCCGCATCGCGCATTCGGCCGCGACCGCGCCGCGCACGAGGCGGCGATCGACGCCGCGCTCGCCGCCGAGGAGATCGAGGTGGTCTGCCTCGCCGGCTACATGCGCCTGCTCACCCCGTTCCTCGTCGGCCGCTATGCCGGGCGGATGCTCAACATCCACCCCTCGCTGCTGCCGGTCTTCCCGGGGCTCAACACCCATGCACGGGCGCTGGCCGCCGGCGTGAAGTTCCATGGCTGCACCGTCCACCTGGTCACCGAGGCGATGGACGAGGGCCCGATCCTCGCGCAGGCCGCCGTGCCGGTGCGCCCCGACGACGACGAGGCTTCGCTGGCCAGCCGCGTGCTTGCCGAGGAGCATCGCCTCTATACCGCGGCGCTCGCGCGTTTCCTCAGCGGCGATGCCGGCCGCGCGCCCACCACGGCGCTGCACAACCCCTTGCCCGACCTGCTCGCGGCCCCCTAAGAACACCGGCAACGACAAGCGAGAGCGAACATGGCCGCCACAATGCAGCCCCTCACCGAGGATGCCTTCACCGCGGACCGCCAGCATTTCCTGCGTGGTTTCGTGACCTTCGTGACCATCGCCGCCGCCGCGATCGCGCTGCTGCTGATCCTGATGACCGTGTTCCTGGTCTGAAACCAGGCGGCCGGGCGGGGACTGGCACCGGCGACGGCGCAACGCGCCGCCCCGGTCGCGCGCCTGGCGGCCATACCGGACGTGCCCGGCGCCAGATGGGCCCGGCGCCAGATGGGCCCGC
>JAJXSZ010000051.1 GCA_021784255.1 Pseudomonadota bacterium
GTGCCTTTTCTATGTTTTTTGCAAAATCAACAGATTATTTTATTTTTCTTAGAGAGGACGGCAGCCTGCCGCCGAGCACCTGGGCAATCGCCTCGCGCAGCTCCGCCGTGATGTCCGCCACCCGCGCATCGGTCAGGAAGGACACCGGCGCCGAGACCGAGATCGCCACCGCGGCCTCGCCGTTGCGCTCATGGACCGGCAGCGCGATGCCGCCGCATTCCGGCACGAACTGCGCCCGGTCGAGCGCGTAGCCGCGCGCCAGCGTCTCGGCGACGAAGCCGCGGACATGCGCCTGCGTGTAGCCCCGCGCCGCGAAGGCCGGGGCGTTGCCGGCAAGGACCAGCTCGCGGGTGGCGGCATCGAGCGGCAGCAGCAGCGCCGCGGCACCAGGCCCGAGCCCGAGCGGCAGCCGGTCGCCGATGCCGCTGGTCAGCGCCTGCAGCGGGGCGGAGCCGACATGCATGTCGAGCACCACGGCATCGAAGCCCGCGCGCTCCACCAGATAGACCGTGCAGCCGTGGCGCGACGCCATCTCCACCAGCAGCGGGCGCCACTGCCGCAGCCGGTCGCGCACCGCGCCGTCGAGCTGGGCCAGTGCGAAAATCGCCGGGCCGAGCCGATAGCGGCCGCGGCCGCGCTTCTCGACGAACCCGAATTTGGCCAGCGCCGTCAGGCTGCGGTGGATGCCCGATTTCGTCTCCTCCAGCGCCTGCGCCAGGTCACCGAGGCTCACCCCCTGCGCGCCGCCGCGGCCGATCTGCAGCAGCGCGCGCGCCGCGCGTTCGGCGTTCGAGGAGGAGGAGAAGCGGGGCGGCATGAATTCCAACTATTGGAATATACATTAACGTTCGGTCCGATTATAGAAACAATCTTGACGCGCCGCGAGCCCAGGGCGAGGATTTTGCCATGCTGCCCGGCCGCGTGCCGTGCGGTGATGGAGGTTCCGGCCCTGGGCAGCGCCGGCGACGATCAGAGGCCGGCGCAACAGGCCGGCGGGACAAGGGAGCGGACATGGCGTGGCGCGTTGGCGTTGATTCCGGCGGAACCTTCACCGATGTCTGTCTGTTCGACGACGCCAGCGGCCGCGTCGAGGTCTGGAAAGTCTCCTCGACGCCCGACGACCCCTCGCGCGGCATTGCCCAGGGGGTGGAGGAAGGCGTCGGCGGCATCGGCGCGCGGGTGGCCGATGTCGGCTATTTCGGCCACGGCACGACCGTCGGGACCAACGCGCTGATCCAGCATCGCGGCGCGCGCACCGGGCTGATCACCACCGCGGGATTTCGCGACCTGCTGGAGATCGGGCGGCAGAAGCGGCCGGACCTCTACGACCTGCAGGCGGACAAGCCGCCGGTGCTGGTGGCGCGCGACCTGCGCCTCGAGGTGCCGGAGCGGGTGCTGTTCGATGGGCGGATCGAGACCGCGCTCGACGAGCAGGCGGTGCGCGAGGCGGCGCGGGCGTTGCGCGAGGCCGGCGTGCAGGCGGTGGCGGTCTGTTTTCTCTACGGTTTCGTCCGCCCCGAGCACGAGGCGGCGGCGCGGCGCATCGTCGCCGAGGAATGCCCCGACGCCTTCGCCTGCGCGAGCCATGGCGTGGCGCCCGAGTTCCGCGAATACGAGCGGCTGTCGACGGTGGTGGTGAACGCCTATCTCGGGCCGGTGATGCAGCGCTATATCCGCCGCCTGGCGGAGCGGCTCGCGAGCCTGGGCCTGGCCGTGCCGCCGCACCTCACGCAGTCCAACGGCGGCGTCATCGGCTTCGAGCAGGCCGGGCGGATGCCGGTGCGCACGGTGCTCTCCGGGCCTTCGACCGGGGTCATCGCCGCGCAGGAAGTCGGCCGCATGGCCGGCATCGGCAACCTCATCACCTTCGACATGGGCGGGACCAGCACCGACGTCGCGCTGCTGCAGGACGGGGTGTGCCGGCTCGCCAGCGAGGCGGTGGTGCATGGCTATCCGATCAAGGCGCCGATGCTCGACATCCACACCGTGGGCGCCGGCGGCGGCTCCATCGCCTATGTCGACAGCGGCGGGCTGCTGAAGGTCGGGCCGCGCAGCGCCGGCGCCTATCCGGGGCCGGTCTGCTACGGCAACGGCAACGAGGAGCCGACCGTCACCGACGCCAACGTGGTGCTGCAGACGCTGAACCCGACCCACCTGCTCGGCGGGCGCATGCCGGTGGACCAGGCGCTGGCGAAGCGCGCGATCGGGCGCCTCGCCGAGCGGCTCGGCATGGAGCTGATGGCGACGGCCCAGGGCATCCTTGCGGTCGTCACCGCCAACATGGCGCGCGCCATCCGCGTCATCTCGGTGCAGCGCGGGCACGATCCGCGCGACTACACGCTGGCCGCCTTCGGCGGCGCCGGGCCGCTGCACGCCGCCCGCCTGGCGCGCGAGCTCGATATCGGGCGCATCCTGGTGCCGCGCTATCCCGGCATCCTCTGCGCCATGGGGCTGTTGCTGACCGATCTGCGCGCGGATTTCGCCAGCACGCGGCTGGTCACGCTGGGGCACGCGGCGCTCGAGGAGATGAGCGGCGCCTTCGCCGAGCTGACGCGCCAGGCGGAGGAATGGTTCGAGGCCGAGCACATCGGGCCCGCCGCCCAGCGCCTCACGCGCAACGTGGACATGCGCTACGCCGGGCAGAATTACGAGATCGCGGTGCCGGTGCCGGAGGGACCGGTCGGCCCGGCGACGCTCGATGCGCTGGCGGAAGGTTTCGCCCGCGCGCATGAGCGGCTCTACGGCTTCGTCGCCGAGGGCGAGCCGGTGCAGCTCGTCACCTTCCGCGTCGAGGCCGCGGGGCTGGTGCGCAAGGCGGCGTTCCGCAAGCTCGCCGAGCGCGGGGCCGATGCCGCCGCGGCGATCGTCGGCAGCCGCGAGGTGTGGCTGGCGGAGGCCGGGGGTTTCGTCGCCTGCCCGGTCTACGACCGCACCAGGCTCGAGGCCGGCAACCGCATCGCCGGGCCGGCGATCGTCGAGCAGATGGATGCCACCACGGTGGTGCCGCCCGGCATGACCGCGCGCGTCGATACCTATGCCAACCTGATCCTGGAGGCCGCGTGAACCAGCTCCTGCCCGTGGCCGGCAAGCCGGCCCTCGACCCGATCACCGTCGAGGTGATCGGCAGCGCGCTGTCGTCCATCACCGAGGAAATGGGCGAGACGCTGGTGCGCGCGAGCTACTCGACCAACATCAAGGAACGGCGCGACTGCTCGACGGCGCTGTTCAACCACAACGGCGACACGCTCTGCCAGGCCGAGCACATCCCGATGCATCTCGGCAGCTTCATCGGCATCCTGCCGCATATCCTCAAGCGCCACCCGGCGGCGGAGATGCGCCCCGGCGACGTCTTCATCGGCAACGATGCCTATGAGGGCGGCGGGACGCATCTGCCCGATTTCGTGCTGGCGGAGCCGGTCTTCGTCGATGGCGAGATCGTCGCCTGGGCGGTCAACACCGCCCACCACGCCGACTTCGCCGATCGCGGGCACGCGCATATCTACCAGGAAGGGCTGCGCATCCCGCCGATCCGCCTCTACCGCGCCGGCGTGCTGCAGCACGACGTGCAGGAGCTGATCCTGCTCAACTGCCAGGTGCCGCGCGAGCGGCTCTCCGACCTGCGCGCGCAGATGGCGGCGAACCGGCTCGGCGTGCAGCGGATGACGGCGCTGTGCGCGAAGTATGGCCGCGACACCGTGCTCGCCGCCGGCGACGCGCTGCTCGACTACGCCGAGCGCAAGATGCGCGCCGGCATCGCCGCGATCCCGGACGGCACCTATCGTTTCGCCGATATGTTCGACAACCCGGAAACCGACGAGTCGATGCCGGTCTCCTGCGCCATCACCGTCGCCGGCGAGTCGATGCATCTCGAGTTCGACGCGCCGGACCAGGTGCGCGCCGGGCTCAACATGGTCTACACCGCGCTGCTCTCCACCGTTTATTACGCGGTCAAGACGGTGGTCGACCCGACGGTGCTGCCCAATGCCGGGCTGGCGCGCCCGCTCAGCGTCGCCGCGCGCCAGGGCAGCATCCTCAACTGCAGCCATCCGGCCGCGGTGAACGGGCGCATCGCCGCCTGCCAGCGCGTGGTCGACCTGATCCACGGGGCGCTCGCGCCGGTGGTGCCGGAGCGGGTGACGGCGGCCAGCAACGGCGCCGTCGCCTCCGCGACCTTCGTCGGCGAGCGGCCCGATGACGGCTCGATCTGGGTCTATCTCGAAACGATCGGCGGCGGCTCCGGCGCGCGGGCGGGCAAGGACGGGCTCGATGGCGTGCACGTGCACATGACCAACACCTCGAACCTCCCCGCCGAGGCGCTGGAGCTCGAATATCCGCTGACGCTGCTGCGCTACGAGCTGGTCGACGGCTCGGGCGGCGCGGGCACGCACCGCGGCGGCATGGGGCTGCGGCGCGTCTATCGCGCCGAGGCGCCGTGCCGGGTGCGGATCGACAGCTCGCGCCTGCTTTCCGCCCCCTGGGGCCTGGCCGGCGGCCTGCCCGGCGGCAGCAGCGCCTTCGTCTACGGCCCCGGCGTGCAGCCGTTCGACCACGGCTCGGGCAAGCTCGAGCCGGGCCAGGTGATCGAGATCGTGACCCCCGGCGCCGGCGGCTACGGGCCGCCCGGCGGGCGCGATCCCGAGGCCATCCGCCGCGATCTCGCCGAGAAGCGGATTGACCCAGGCACCGCGGCGCGGGTCTATAGCTTCACAACGCACTAACAGCCGGCCGCAACAGGCCGGCAGCAACAGGGAAGAGGAGGGAGATGTGGTTGAATTGTCGCGCCGTGAGTGGCTGATCGGGGCCGCTGCCTTGCCGGTACTGGCCGAAACGGCGCGGGCGGCGCCGGCGGACACGCTGCGCTTCGGGCTGTCGTCCTATCCGCCGAGCCTGCAGCCCTGGGTCAACACCGGCACCGCGGCACTCACCGTCAAGACGCTGCTGCATCGCGGCCTGCTGATGTTCGGCACCGACGGCAAGGTGAAGGGCGCGCTGGCGAGCAGCTGGGCGCGCGACGGCAAGAACGGCTGGACCTTCAAGCTGCGCGACGCCCAGTTCCACAACGGCCAGCCGGTGACGGCCGCGGACGTGAAGTGGTGCCTCGAGCAGATCATGGCGCCGACCTCGACCGCCTATCTGCGCGGCCAGTTCCAGGCGATCGCCTCGATCGAGGCGCCGGACGCCAAGACGGTGCGCATCATCATGAAGCAGCCGACGGTGACGCTGCCGCTGATGCTGGCGACCCCGTTCGCGCCGATCATCGCCAAGGGATCGCTCAACGCCGCGGGCGGCATCGGCGCCGGGCCCTACACGCTCACCGCGCAGGAACGCGGCGTGTCGCTCTCCTTCGCCGCCTTCGCGAAGTTCTACGAGCCGGGCCACCCGAAGCTGCGCCAGATCCACATGCCGGTCTACGCCGACGAGAACGCCCGCGTGGCGGCGTTGCAGTCGGGTGACGTGGACATGATCGAATACGTGCCGTGGCAGGCGATGGCGGGCATCCAGAAGAACCCCAAGCTGCTGCTCAACACCGTGGACGGGCCCTACATGGCGCTGGCCTTCAACGGCGGCACCGGGCCGTTCAAGGACGAGCGGCTGCGCCAGGCGGTGGCGCACGCCATCCGCCGCGAGGAGATCGTCGCCGCCGCCTTCTTCGGCCGCGGCACCGTGCTCGAGGGCCTGCCGATCACCAAGTCCAGCGAGTTCTACGATCCGAAATACGCGCATGGCTGGAACTACGATCCCAAGCTCGCCAAGCAGCTGATGGCCGCCGCCGGCGTGCCCAACGGCTTCGACTGCACGCTGCTCTCGACCGCGCAGTACGGCATGCACCTGGCCACCGCCCAGGTGGTGCAGCAGCATCTCGGCGCGATCGGCATCAAGGTGAAGCTCGACCTGCCGGACTGGGCGACGCGCGTGGCGATGGGCAATCGCGGCCAGTACGAGTTCTGCGTGCAGGGCCAGACCGCGGACAACAACGATCCCGACGGGCTCTCGGCCTATATCGACGGCACCCTGCCGCCGGACAACGCGCGCAGCTACCACCTGCCGACGCCCGAGATCCACAAGCTGCTGGTCGAGGGCCGCGCCGAGTTCGACCCCGCGAAGCGGCGCGCGATCTACGACGAGCTGCAGCGGGTGGCGCTGAAGGTGGTGCCGCTCGCCTCGCTGTGCTGGCGCGCGCAGGGCTACGCGATGACCCGGAACGTGCATGGCTTCACCAACATGCCGGGCGGGCTCAACTTCTACTCCGGCTACTCGCTGGAGAACGTGTACTTCGCATGAACCGCACCGCGCGGAGCACGATGCGCGCCGCGCGGGCGCCGCGGCGCTGACATGCTGTTCGTGCTGAAGCGCATCGGGGTCTCCGTGCTGCTCGTCTGGGTGGTGGCGACGATCGTCTTCCTCGCCATCCGGATGGTGCCCGGGGACCCCGCGACGATCCTGCTCAGCCAGGGCGGCGTGGCGCCCGATCCCGCCGCGGTCGCCCAGCTGCGCATCCAGCTCGGGCTCAACCAGCCGCTCGGCATGCAATACGTCGCCGACATGCACCGGCTGCTGGTGGGCGATCTCGGCCAGTCGCTGCAGGATCAGACGCCGGTCGCCGGCGAGATCCTGCGCCGCCTGCCGCGCACGCTCGAGCTGATCGGCGCGGCGGCGGTGCTGGCGGTGCTGCTCGGGCTGCCGGCGGGGCTGCTGGCAGCGATCCGCCGCGGCGGCGCCTTCGACCGCATCGCCTCCTGGCTCGCCGCGGTGGCGCTGGCGGTGCCGATCTTCGTCGTCGGCACGCTGATGGTGGCGATCTTCGCCCAGGGGCTGCACTGGGCGCCGGCTGGCGGCTACGTATCCTTCGCGCGCCATCCGCTGCGCCATCTCGAGCTGCTGGCGATGCCGGCGGCGACGATCGCGATCGGCCTGGCGGCGATCCTGTTCCGCATGACCCGCGCCGCGGTGCTCGACGTGTCGATGCGCGACTATATCCGCACCGCGCGCGCCAAGGGCGTGGCGCCGCGGCGCATCCTCGCCCGCCACGTGCTGCGCAACGCGCTGATGCCGATCGTGACGGTGCTGGCGCTCAATCTCGGCTCGCTGCTCGGCGGCACGGTGCTGGTCGAATATGTGTTCAACTGGCCGGGGCTTTCCGGCCTGCTGGTCGATGCGGTCAACGCACGCGACTATCCCGAGGTGCAGGGGGTGGTGCTGGTGATCTCGGTGCTGTTCGTGGCGCTGAACCTGGTGGTCGATCTGCTCTACGCGCTGCTCGATCCGCGCGTGCGGCACGGCTGATGCAGCGCCTGCGACCCGGACCGGTGGTGGCGGTGGGCACGATCGCGTTCCTCGCCCTGCTGGTGCCGCTGTTCGGGCTCGACAACCCGCTGCACATGGATATCGCGCACCGGCTGGCGCAGCCCACGCTCGCCCATCCGCTGGGCCAGGACGCCTATGGGCGCGACGTGCTGGCGCGGCTGCTGTGGGGGGCGCGGGTGTCGCTCGCGGTCGCCAGCTCGTCCTCGGCGCTGGCCTGCCTGGTCGGCACCGCGCTCGGCCTCGCCGGCGGGTTCCTGCGCGGTCCGGTGGAGTTCCTCGCGCTGCGCGGCATGGACGTGGTGCTGTGCTTCCCGCCGCTGCTGCTGGCGCTGCTGGTGGTCACGCTGCTCGGGCCGGGCGCGCCGACGCTGATCCCCCTGCTCGCGGTGCTCTACCTGCCGGGCTTCGTGCGCGTCGTCTATGCCGGCGTGCTGTCGGTGCGCACCCAGGATTATGTCGAGGCGATGCGCTCGCTCGGTGCCGGGCGGCTGCGCATCATGCTCGGCACCATCCTGCCCAATGTCGGTGGGCCGGTGCTGGTGCAGTTCAGCATCGCCGCCGCGTCCGCGGTGGTGCTGGAATCCGGCCTGTCCTTCCTCGGCCTCGGCGTGGTGCCGCCGGCGCCCTCCTGGGGCCTGATGATCGGCGAGGCGCGCGCGACCATGATGCAGGCGCCGCTGCTGCTGCTGTGGCCCTGCCTCGCGCTCAGCGTGACGATCCTGGCCCTCAACGCGCTTTGCGACGCGCTGCGCGACGCGGTGGACCCGCACGGCATCACGCGCCGGCGGCGGCACGGAGGGCTGCTGGACCGCCTGGCCCCCGGCCTGCTCCCCGCGCCCGGCGCCGCCCTCGAGCTCGCCGGGCTGACCATCGCGATCGACACCCCCTCCGGCCCGATCCATCCGGTGCGCGACGTCTCGTTGCGGGTGATGCCGCACGAGACGCTGGCGCTGGTGGGCGAAAGCGGCTCCGGCAAGTCGCTGACCGGGCTTGCCACGATGGGGCTGCTGCCGCCGATCGCGCGCGTCGCGGGCGGGGCGGCGTGGATCGAGGGACGCGACGTGCTGCGCCTCGACGAGGCGGCGCTGCGGCGGCTGCGCGGGGCGACGGTGGCGATGATCTTCCAGGACCCGCTCTCCAGCCTCAACCCGGTGCAGCGGATCGCCACCCAGATCGGCGAGGCGGTCCAGGCGCACGCCAGGAGCCCGGCGAAGGCAACGTGGCGGCGCGCGGTCGAGCTGCTGCGCCATGTCGGCATCCCCGATCCGGAACGGCGCGCGCATAATTTCCCGCACGAAATGTCCGGCGGCATGCGCCAGCGCGCGATGATCGCGATGGCGATCGCCAACCAGCCGCGGCTGCTGATCGCCGACGAGCCGACGACCGCACTCGACGTCACCATCCAGGCGCAGGTGCTGGAGCTGCTCGCCGCGCTGCGACGCGAGAGCGGCATGGCGCTGATCTTCATCACCCACTCCCTGCCGGTGGTGGCCGAGATCGCCGACCGCGTCGCCGTCATGTATGCGGGCGAGATCGTCGAGCAGGGGCGTGTCGCCGAGGTCTTCGCCCGCCCGCTGCATCCCTACACCGCCGCCCTGCTGGCCAGCGTGCCGCGCGAGGACGGCAGCCTGGCGGAGGCGATCCCCGGCACCGTGCCGCCGCCCTATGCGCTGCCGCCCGGCTGCGCCTTCGCCCCGCGCTGCCGGTTCGCGCGCGCCGATTGCTCGAGCGGAACGCTGGCGCTGACCGAGGTGATGGCGGAACGGCTGACGCGCTGCCGCCGCTGGAGCGATCTGGCATGACCCCGCTCGTCGTCGCCGAGAACCTGAGCAAGCATTTTCCCGCGCGGCGGATGTTCGGCCGCGGGCGGCCGGTGCAGGCGGTGAGCGGCGTCTCGCTCACGGTCGGGCGCGGCGAGGCGGTCGGGCTGGTCGGCGAAAGCGGGTCCGGCAAGAGCACGATCGGCCGGCTGATGCTGGGCCTGCTGGAGCCCAGCGCCGGGCGGGTGGTGATCGACGGCACCGATCTCGGCGCGACCGACGCGGACTCGCTGCGGCGGCTGCGCCGGCGCATGCAGCTCGTCTTCCAGGACCCGTATTCCAGCCTCGACCCGCGCCGCACCGTGGGCGCGCAGATCGCCGACGGGCTCGCGATCCACCGTATCGTTCCGTCAGGCGAACGGCGCGCGCGCGTCGAGGCGCTGCTGGCGCGCGTCGGGATGACGCCGGCCCACGCCGACCGCTATCCGCACGAGTTCAGCGGCGGCCAGCGCCAGCGCGTCGGCATCGCGCGCGCGCTCGCGACCGGGCCCGAGTTCCTGGTCGCCGACGAGCCGGTCTCCGCGCTCGACGTGTCGGTGCAGGCACAGGTGCTGGCGCTGCTCGCCGACCTGCGCCGGCGCCTCGGCCTGGCGATGCTGTTCATCAGCCACGACCTGCCGGTGGTGCGCAGCATCTGCGACCGCACGGTGGTGCTCTATCTCGGCCGCATCATGGAGGAAGGGCCGGCCGGGGAGGTCTTCGAGCGGCCGCGCCACCCCTACACGAAGGCGCTGCTCTCGGCCTCGCCGACGCTCGACCCGGCGCGCCGGCGCCGGCGCATCCTGCTGCCCGGCGACCCGCCGAGCCCGGCCGACCCGCCCTCGGGCTGCGTCTTCCGCACCCGCTGCCCCTGGGTGGCGCCGGTCTGCGCCGGGGCCGCACCGCCGCTTCGGGAGCTGGCGGCGGGCCATTTCGTGGCCTGCGTGCGCGCCGACGCGCTGGGGCCGGTGCCGGACGCGCCGAACGGATCGGTTTCGCAACAGTGACGGAGGCACCGGTGAGTGCTGCGACAGGCAGGGTGGCGATGATCAGCGGCGCGTCGCGCGGCATCGGGGCGGCGATCGCCGAGACGCTCGCCGCCGGCGGCTGGCGCCTCAGCCTCGGCGTGCGCCGTCCGCAGGACCTGGCCGCCGGCGCGGGCCGGCTGGTCTGCCGCTTCGACGCGCTCGATGGCGCAAGCGAGGCGGCCTGGGTGGCGCGCACCGTCGCCGAGTACGGCCGGATCGACGCCGTGGTGCACAACGCCGGCATCTCCATCCCCAAGACCATCATCGACGCCGACGATGCGGATTTCGACCGGCTGTTCGGCGTCAACGTGAAGTCGCCGCTGCGCCTGACGCGGGCCGCCTGGCCGCACCTCGTCGCCGCGCGCGGCAAGGTGGTGACCATCGCCTCGCTCTCGGGCAAGCGGGTGAAGTCGCCGGGATCGAGCTTCTACGCGCTGTCCAAATTCGCCGCCGTCGGCCTGGCGCACGCGATCCGCCAATGCGGCAACGAGGCCGGCGTGCGATCGACCGCGATCTGCCCCGGCTACGTCGCCACCGACATGGTCGCCGACCGCGGCCTGCCGATGGACCAGCTCACCCAGCCCGCCGATCTCGCGCGCATCATCCGCCTCGTCCTCGAACTGCCGGCGAACGCGAGCATCGCCGAGATCCCGGTGAGCTGGACCGTCGAGGATTGTTACTAGAGCAACCTCCGGCCGGCCTGGGCCGGATCGGCTCGGGCCCGACGATCCTGTCTGGCCGGATATGCCTCCAGCGCGGCATCAGGCGCCCGGTCCGCGCGCCGCGCCGGCGAAGCGGTCGATGCGGAACGGCGCGATCGGCAGGTTGCTGCGGCCCGTGCTCACCAGCTCGGCGATGATGCTGCCCACCACCGGGCCAAGCGCGAAGCCATGGCCGGCGAAGGCGAAGGCGTGGAAGACGCCGGGCTCGGTCGAACTCGGGCCGATCACCGGGATGTCGTCGGCAAGCCGCCCCTCGATGCCGGCCCAGCAGCGCACGATCGCGGCCCCCCGCATGATCGGGAACAGGTCCCAGACCGTCGCGGCGCTCGCGGCGAGGCCGGCGACATCGAGATCGGTGCGGTTCTCGTCGCGGTGCGGCCGGCCCTTGTGGCCGCCGCCGATCAGCACCGTTCCGTTGGCGTATTGCTTGAAGGAGAGCGGCCGGCCGGTGGCGCCGACGACCGACCTGAGGAACGGCGGCATCCGCGCACTGATCATCAGCATCAGCGCCCAGACGGTGAGCGGCACCGCCTCGCCGAGCTGGGCGGCGATGCGGTCCGCCCAGGCGCCGGCGCAGTTGACCACGACGCCGGCCTGCCGGCGCGCGCCTTCCCTGGTCTCGACCTGCCAGCCTGCGCCCGCGCGCGCCAGGCGGGCCACGCCCTGGCCTTCCTCGAAGCGCACGCCGAGGCTTGCCGCCTTGCGCCTGAAGGCCATCGTCGTGCGGTAGGGATTGGCGGCACCGTCGGCCCGCGAGACCAGTGCGCCAACGCAATGATCGGCGATCGCCGGGACCAGCTCGCGCAGCTCGCGCCGGTCCACGACCTCCTCGTGCCCGAAGCCCAGCTCCCGCAAGGTCGCGGCGCGTTGGGCGAGGGTTGCCAGCTCGGCCGCGTTCTCCGCGACCTGGACCTGGCCGTGGTGCTCGAAGCCGCAATCGTCGTCGACGAGGTCGCGGATGCGATACCACATCTCGAGCGCGGCGACGGCAAGCGGCACCTCGGCGACGTCGCGGCCGAGGCGGCGCACGCCGCCCGCGTTCACGCCCGAGGCGTGCCGCCCGACATGGTCCTTCTCCAGCACCGTGACGCGCGCGCCGCGCCGGGCGAGGTGCAGCGCGGCCGAGCAGCCATGCAGCCCGCCGCCGATGACGATGACATCGGGCGGGCCCGCGGCCAGGTCAGCCACGCTCGACGGCCTCCCGTGCTGCCTCCGTCTTCGGCAGGCTGGCGAGTTCGCCGAGCGTGATCGGCTTGACCGGCGGGCGCAGCCGGTAATAGCCGACCTCCGCCGCCGGCACGCCGCGCGCCGCGGCGATCAGTTCCGTGACCGTGAGGCCGCACAGCCGGCCCTGGCACGGCCCCATGCCGGCGCGCAGGAACGACTTGACCTGGTTCGGGCCGGTGCAGCCGAGCCGCACCGCCTCGAGGATCTGCCGCGCGGTGATTTCCTCGCAGCGGCAGACCAGCGTCTCGCCTTCGGGGATGCGGTGCTCGGTGCGTGGGCGGAACATCAGGTCGAGGAAGCGGCGGCCGCGCTCGAAGCGGCGCACCTCCGCGCGCGGCGCCGCCGCCTCGCTGTCGCGCCGCCCGGCATCGATGCGGCCGAGACGGTGCGCCGCCTCCAGCGCCGCGAGCCGGC
>JAJXSZ010000052.1 GCA_021784255.1 Pseudomonadota bacterium
GACGAGTGCCGTTCGTCCCTGGCGAGCTGCGTCCGGGGTCCGCCGGATCAGTTCGCCGCCGCTGCGTTCGATGACCCTGCGGGAGATGGTATTGGCCGAATCGCAGCAGACCTCGACACGCGCCATTCCCGCTGCGCGCGCAACCGCGAGCATCATCGTGAGCGCCTGGCCGGCATAGCCGCGCCGGCGCTTCCAGGGCACCACGGCGTAGCCGATATGGCCGCGAACGTGCCCGGGCAGCGCCTCGGTGCCGGGCACGTGGCGGAAATTGATCGAGCCCGCGAATTCCCCATCCCACATCCAGCGCACACACCCGGGCAGGCGCTCGAACACCCGGCCCTCGATCGTGATCGTGTCGCCCGGCCTTGGCACCAGGCTCGCGAGGAACGCATCGGCATCGGCGCGAATCGCGGCGAGCTGTTCGCCGCTCACATCGCGCAGCGTGTTGGGCGACCAACCCGTCGCCAGCGCTGCGGCGTAGCTCGCGAGATGCTCGCGCGCCGGCACGACGAGCGAGAAGGGCATGGCATCCGGCATGCGCCCGATGTATCCGTTTCCCTCCTGCAGGAAAACCGCGCATGACCGCCCCGAAGGAAGTCGCCACGGTCCGGGCTTGGCACGCCCATGTGTATTACACGCAGGAGACGCGCCCGCTTGCGGAACAATTGCGCGGCTGGGTGGCGGAGCGTCATCCCGCGGCACGGCTCGGCCGCTGGCACGACGCCAGGGTCGGCCCACACCCGCAATCGATGTACCAGATCGCCTTCGCGGCGGAGGACTTCGCCACGCTCGCGCCGTTTCTCGCGCTCAACCGCCAGGGTCTGACCATACTGCTCCACCCCGAGACCGGCCGACCGAAGGACGACCATCTGCAGCACGCGCTGTGGATGGGCGCGGTGCTGCCGCTCGATGCCAGCATCCTGCCGCCGACGGAGCCGGCGGCGGACTGAGGCACTGCCGGCCGCCTGGCGATCAGCGCGCCGGCGTCAGCGATTGCCGTTCGGCGCGGCGGGGGGCTTCCCTGCCGGCGCGGCGGGCGCTCCTGGTGTCGCCGGTGTCGCCGGTGTGGCTGGTTCGTCGAAGATGCCGAACACGCCGCGCAGGAATCCCGGCGTCAACGCCGCCAGCGGATTGACGCCGACCGAGGGATCGTCGCAATCGCCGCTGACGCCATAGGTCGCGGCGAACAGTCCGCCGCCCTTTTCCGGGCTGAACAACGGGCCGATGAACGGCATCCTGCCGAGCAAGGTGTTGAAGAAATACGCCGGCACCAGCGTGCCCTGCACGTCGCAGCGATTGGTGCCGAGATCGATCGTGCCCTTCGCCGTCATGCCGAGCGAGGCGCTGAAGGCGCGGGCGTTGGCGAGTGTGATCGTTTCGTCGCGGTCGTGGAACGGTGCGATCAGCGTATCGAACGCCACGCCCTTGCTGCGCAAGGCGTCGAGCACGCCATAGAGCGTCATGGCCTGCAACAGCTTGCCAAGCACCGGTTGGTTGCGCACCGAGAAGGCATGCATCGTGAGCGTGCCCGACCAGTCGGAGAGCGGGCTGGTGGCAGGGTCGGCCGCGGTGACCTCGAGCCGGCCGCCGAGCACCGAATCGGTGGTGCGGGTTGCGGCGAGCAGCGCGCCGGCATCACCGGCGAAAACGTGCATCGCGTAGCCCGCGGCCGTGCGCGCTATCGAGGCGGAAAACGCCGCCTTGCCGGTCATGCCGCCGGCATCCAGCGCGATGAGGCGCAGGCCGTCGCTGGTTGCGCGCACGGTGAAGTTGTCGAGGCCGAGCCCGGCCCCGGTGACCAGCCGTTGCAGATCCACCGTTGCGTTCCATGCCGGTCCGCGCGCCATCGGCTGGCGAACGGTCGCTGGCTGCGCCCCGCGCGTTCCCTTGGCCGGCGCGAGCAGAGCGGAGACGTCGAAGCGCTTGCCGCTCACCGCGATGGTCCAGGTGCCCTGCGGTGCTGGCGGAAAACCGAGCGCGAGGCTGGCATCCGTGCCCGGTTCCCAGACCAGCCGGTCGAGCACGAGCTGCCGCGGCTGGCCGGCGGCGAAGGCGAGCCTGCCCGCGACATCGATCCCGACACCGCGCAGGGCAAGACCGTCGAGCGCGGTGATGCGCTCGCCGGCCAGCAGCAGCCGCCCTTGCAGCGTTGCCGGCGTGCCCGCCGGCTTGCGCCAGTCCAGGCGTGGCACCGTCAGGCTCGCCGCCGCGAGATCGGCGCTGAAGGCGAGCGAGCCGGCGCCGCCACGCTGCCGCTGCCAGCTCGCCTGCGCCACGACCGGCCCCTTCAGCGCGCCGAACGTGTCGATCCCGGCGGCGGCGAGCGCCGCGGCGGTGGCGCTGCCGGTCACGTTTGCCTGCTGGATGATCTGGCTCGCTGGCCCCGCGCGGAAATCGAGGGCTGCCTTCACCTGGCCCGCGATGCCGGCGATCGTGGCGCTTCCGTCCAGGGTCAGTCCGTCGTTGCTGACCGTGAACGAGAAATCGCCGTCGTCGAGGTTCCGTCCCGCCACCAGTCCGGTGAGGTGCAGGCCCTTGGTCGTGCCCGTCGCCTCGACCTTCACGTCATCGGCCTGCAGATGCGCGAGCAGCGGCAGGCGGGGGAAGTGCAGCGTGCCCGCGATCTGCCCCTGCACATCGTTGAGGGCGAGATGGGCGCGGGCCAGCAGGTTGAGCCGGGGATGGCCGAGGATGGCGGCGACATCCGCGGCCGGGCCGGCCAGCGTCACCTTGATATCCGCGAATTGGTCGTGTTCCTCGAGGCCGCTGATCACCATGCGGGCCTGCGACGCAGCGAGGTCGGTGCCCACCTGGTGGCCGCTGGTGGCGGTGATGGTGAGCGCGTCGGGGGTCTCGAAGGCGAGCCTGGCGTTGACGTGCTCGACCGGCGCAATGGGGGCGAGCCAATGCACCGTGAGGTCTTTTCCGACGATGCCGCCAGCGAGCGTTTCCAGTGTCATCGCGGAGAAATCCGCTGCAACCCGGGCGCTGAGCGCGACCTGCCCATCCGTCGCTTCGCCCGCCGTGATGTTGCTGGCGAGCCAGGATTCGGTCGTATGGCCACCCACGCCTTGCGGCCAGACCTGCGCGATGTCGGCGAAGCGCAGCCGGTCGAGGCGCGCATTCGCGGTGAGCGCGTAGCCGCCCGTATCGCGCGTCAATTCGGCATGGCCGCTGAGCGTGGTCACGGGCGCGCCGCGCGGCGCCACCTGCAGGCGCTGGACGTCGATCGCGAGATGCTCGGGTGAGCCCGTGATGTGTGCGTCCGCGCCGGCGATCGGCTCGGCCAGCCCGTGCACGTCAACCGTTCCGCTGCCGACATGAATGGCGAGGTCGAGCCCGGCGATGGCAAGCCCGGCGTCGAGCTGCAGCGCGCCGGAAGCCGAGACGGGCACCCGCACCCCGGCCAGGTGCGCCACGCCTGGCGCCAGCGGCGCAAGATCGGCCGGAACGATGGCGCCCGATCGCGCCGTCACCTCGATCGGCCCGGCCTGCGGCTGGCCGAATCCTTCGGGGATCGTAGCGGTTGCCTGCACCGCGGCGGTCTTGCTGCCGATCACCATCTGGCCGCTGATCGTTGCGGTGGCGCCACCGCCCGCGGCGCGGCGCAGCGCGAGGTCGAGGTGGCGCGCGTTCCAGGTGGCGCCCAGCCGCCGGTCGATGAAGGTGATGCTGCCGTCGCTGAGGCGCATGCGCCGTAGGGCCGAAAGCGGTCCGTTGCCTCCGGGCGGCGCGGCGAGCGAAGCGAAGATGGTGCCGAGAGGCGTGTTTTCCCCGGCCTCGCCGACGCGGGCGATCCGGACATTGCCGGCAGCGTCGCGCTCCAGGGTCAGCGCCGGCGCGTCGACGGTGAGCGATCGGACGCGGACCTGGCCGGTCAGCAAGGCGGCGACGGAGAGGGACACCTGCGCCCGCGGCACGGCGAGCCGGTGCGGCGCGCCGGGGCCCGACACCGCGACGTCCGCGAGGCGGATATCAAGCGGCGCGACGCCGCCGCGCGCAAACCCCTCCCAGGCCAGCGCCGCATGCCCGATCGAGAGCGCGAGTCCCGGTGCCGCCGCCCGCTCCAGCGCCCGCGCCAATACCGGCAGTTCCCAGGGCCCCTGCGACAGTCGCCAGGCGATACCGCCGACACCCAGCGCCAGCACCAGCAGAATCCCGACCAGAATCTCGGAAAGGAGGTGCGCGCCGTGGTGGCTGAGGCGCAGCGTGTGCCGTCTGGCTTGACCTGCCCACCGCCTCACCGCGAGGCTCCGTCGCAATGCAAGGGTTCACCTTTCCGGCTGCCTGGCCCGGGCCCGGCGATCCCGCCGCGGCGGAACGCCTGCTCGAACGCTTCGCGGCCCTCGGGGCCGGGCCGAAGCGGTTGACGTCGCGGCCGGCACCGCGGGCGATGCTGACGGCGCTCGGTGGCGGTTCTGCGTACCTCTCGGACCTCGCGCTGCGCGAGCCGGACATCGTGCTCGGGTTCACGCGCGATGGCCCGGAGCCGGCGGTTGCCGCGGCGCTTGCCGCCGTGCGCGCCGCGACGCCGGCGACACCGCGCCCCGATCTCGCGCGGACCTTGCGCGTCGCCAAGCGCCGCCTGGCGTTGGCCGTGGCGCTGGCCGATATCGGCGGCGTCTGGCCGCTCGGCCGCGTCACCGGCGCGTTGTCGGCACTCGCCGAGGCGGCACTCGGCGCCTGTGTCGATCACCTGCTGTACCATGCCACGGAGTTGCACCTGCCGCGCCGCGCCAGCCCGGCCGTTCGCTCCGGCTTCACCGCGCTCGGCATGGGCAAGCTCGGTGCTGGAGAGCTCAACTATTCGAGCGACATCGACCTGATCCTGCTGCAGGACCCGGAAGCCGGAACCTACCGCGGCGAGGCGCCCGCCCAATTCTGGGCGCGCATGGCGCGCGACATCGTCAGCCTGATGGAGGCGCGCGACGCCGACGGGTACGTGTTTCGCGTCGATCTGCGCTTGCGTCCGGACCCGGCCGCCACGCCGCCGGTGATCGCGCTGCCCGCCGCCCTCGCCTACTACGAGAGCATGGGCCAGAACTGGGAGCGCGCGGCCATGCTGAAGGCGCGCCCGGTCGCCGGCGACATCGCGCTCGGCCAGCATTTTCTCGAGGCGATCCGTCCCTTCGTCTGGCGCCGCCATCTCGACTTCGCCGCCATCGCCGATATCGAGGCGATGAAGCGGCGCATCGACGCGCACAAGGGCACGGCGCTGGCCGACAGCGCCGATCCGGTGGAGCGCCTGCTCGGCCACGACGTGAAGCTCGGCGAAGGCGGCATCCGCGAGATCGAGTTCCTGGCGCAGACGCAGCAACTCGTCTGGGGTGGCCGAGCGCCGGAGCTGCGCACGCCGCGTACGCTGGAGGCACTGCCGGCACTTGCCGCGGCGGGCCATGTCCGCGCGGACGCGGCCACGTTCCTGGCACGCGCCTACCAGCGCCTGCGTGCGGTCGAGCACCGGTTGCAGATGGTTGCCGATCATCAGACCCACACTCTGCCGCGCACGCGTGACGAATTCGCGGCATTCGCGACCTTTATGGGTGCGCCGGGCATGGGTGCGCCAGGCATGGGCAACGCGGGCGCGGCGGCGTTCGCGCATGATCTGGCGACGCTGCTCGACGGCGTGCGCGCTCGTTTTGCCGAGGTGTTCGGCCACGCCAGCGACGAGGCGCCACCGCTCGACTTCACCGGCCCCGAGCCGCCGCCGCGCACCATGGCGGCGTTGCGCTCGATGGGGTTCGCCTCGCCCGAGGCGGCGGCCGAGCTGGCCGGCGGCTGGCTCGCCGGCCGGCCCCGCTCGCTGCGCTCGGAACGCTCGCGCGGCCTGATGGCGCGGCTGCTGCCCGCGCTGCTCGAAGCCCTCGCCGAGCAACGCTCGCCGGACGCGGTGCTGCAGCGCTTCGATGCGTTTCTTGCCCGCCTGCCCGCGGGCGTGCAGCTGCTGTCGCTGTTCGAGCGCAAGCCGGCGCTGATGCGCCGCATCGCCGGTGTGCTCGGGGCCTCCCCGGCGCTCGCCGAGCACCTGGCGCAACATCCCGCGGCGCTCGACGGGCTGCTGGCGCCGGAGCCGCCGCGCGCCGTCTTCGCCCGCATGCGCGCACGCCTCGGCGATGCCCCGGACCTCGAATCGGCGATCGAGGTGGTGCGCGAGACCGTGCGTGCCCAGGACTTCTTCACCGCCGTCGCGACGATCGAGGGCAGGATGGACGCCGATGCCGCCGGTGAGGCCCGCAGCGCCACGGCCGACGCGGCGCTGCGCGCCTTGCTGCCGGGCGTACTCGCCGATTTCGCCACCCGCCACGGCCGCGTGCGCGGCGGCGGCATGGCCGTCGTGCTGCTCGGCAAGGCGGGGGGGCTGGAGATGATGGCGGGCTCCGATCTCGACCTGATGTTCATCTACGACCACCCGCCGACATCGAGCCACAGCACCGCACGCGCCAATGCCCGCGAATTGCCGGCGAGCCAATGGTTCATCCGCGCTGTCCACGCCTTCGTCGCCGCGGTGACGGCGCCCGATGCGGCGGGGCCGATGTACGCCGTGGATATGCGGCTGCGCCCCTCGGGCAACAAGGGGCCGGTCGCGGTGCCGGCCGCGGGCTTTGCGCGCTACCACGCGACCGAGGCCTGGACATGGGAGCGCATGGCGCTGACCCGGGCCCGGGTCGTCGCCGGCCCGGCGAAGCTGCGCGCGCGGGTGACGGCGATGATCGGGGATGCGCTGCGCGTGCCGGATGCCTCGCGTGTGCGCGCCGATGCCGCGGCGATGCGTGCGCGCCTCGCCCGCGAGTTGCCGCCGGCCGGCAGATGGGACGCCAAGCACCGGCTCGGCGGGCAGATGGAGGTCGAGTTCATTGCCCAGGCGCTGAGCCTCATCCACCCCGGCGCCGCCCACCCGACGACGCGCGTGGCCCTCGCCCAGCTGCGTGCGGCCGGCGCGCTGGACGCCGCGGAGGCGGCGGCGCTGATCCACGCCGACCATACCTGGCGTACGCTGATGGGCATGCTGCGCCTCGCGCCGCCCGACCGCGACACGCTGCCCGCACCCGCACTCGCCGCGCTCGGCGCCAGCGAAGCCGGCGAGCTTGCCGCCAGGCTCGACACGATGGCCGCCGGAGTCCGGCGCATCTTCGAGACTCGCATCGGGCCGGTGGGCTAGGAAGGGCCATGACCCGGATGCTCCGCCTCGCCGCCGCCCAGATGGGACCCACACAGCGCGCCGACCCCCGCGCGGCGACCCTCGCACGCATGCTCGCCCTGCTGGAGCAGGCGGCGGCGCGGCGTGTCCAGCTTCTGGTCTACCCGGAGCTCGCCTTCACCACCTTCTTCCCGCGCTGGCTGATGCCTGAGGACGAGGTCGAGCGTTGCGTCGAACCGGCGATGCCCAACCCCTCCGTGCAGCCGCTCTTCGAGCGGGCGCGCGAGCTCGGTGTCGGCTTTTATGCCGGCTACGCGGAACGCGCCGGCACGCAGCGCTTCAACGCCGCCATCACCGTCGGGCCGGACGGCGCGGTTCTCGGCCGGTATCGCAAGGTGCACCTGCCGGGCACGGTCGAGCCGCGCCCGGGCGAGCCGCACCAGCAGCTCGAAAAGCGCTACTTCGCCTATGGCGATCGCGGCTTCCCGGCGTTCCGCGGCCCCGCCGCCTGGGGCTCGCCGATCATGGGCATGCTGATCTGCAACGACCGTCGCTGGCCGGAAGCCTGGCGCGTCTATGCGCTGCAGGGCGTGGAGCTGATGCTGATGGGCTACAATTCCGCCGCCCACGATCCCAACGGCGGCGGTGGTGAGTCGGCCGAGCGGCGGACCTTTCATTCCACCCTCGCGGTCCAGGCGAACGCCTACATGAACGCGACCTGGGCGGTCGCCACCGCCAAGGCTGGCGTGGAAGACGGCGCCGGCCTGATCGGCGGCTCCTGCATCGTCTCGCCCGACGGCATCGTCGTGGCCCAGGCAGCGACCCTCGGCGACGAACTGGTGCTCGCCGATTGCGACCTCGATGCCTGCCGCCAGGGCAAGACCAAGATGTTCGACTTCGCCGCCCATCGCCGGCCCGAGCACTACCGGCGCATCGTCGAGCAGACCGGCGCCGCGATCGAGGTCTGAGGTTGACGCGCCCGCCCACCGGGCCATGTCATGCGCGCAAGCGCGGAGGGTTCGATGGCTCTGGCCGAAGGCGACAAGGCTCCGGATTTCACCATGGCCGCGAGCGGCGGGCGGACCGCCAGCCTCAAGGCGATGCACGGCAGGCCGTTCCTGCTCTACTTCTACCCCAAGGCCGACACGCCCGGCTGCACCAGGGAGGCGTGCGGCTTCCAGGAGGCGTTGCCGCAACTGAGCAGCATCGGCATCGAGGTGATCGGCGTCTCGAAGGACAAGATGAAGCCGATCGAAGCCTTCGCCGCCAAGTATGGGCTGCGCTTTCCGCTCGCCTCGGACGAGGATCTCGCCGTCGCCAAGGCGTACGGCGTCTGGGTCGAGAAGTCGCGCTATGGGCGCAAATACATGGGCGTCGAGCGTGCCAGCTTCCTCATCGACAGGCACGGCAGGATCGCCCGGATCTGGCCCAAGGTGAAGGTGGACGGCCACGCCGCCGAGGTGCTGCAGGCGGCCAGGGAACTCGGCTGACCGTCGCTCAGGCCAGCGCCGCCGCGCGCCGCGGGCGCCTTCGCCAGCGTCGCGTCGTGCCGATCAGCGCCACCGCGAGGAACAGCGCGCCGATCCAGGCCGCCGGCCGTGGCCAGGGCGTGACCTGCAGGTTGGCGGCGAGCACGCGCATCGCGGGGACGCCGGTGGCGAGCGCATACCACAGCGTTTCGATCCCGACGGTGGCGAGTGCGGCCGCCACGGCCAGCGCCGCAAAGAGCAGCGGCTGCGCCTGCAGCCGCCGCGGCAGCAGCCGCCAGCAGCCGAGCCAGGCGAACACCCCCGCCGCGAACACCGCGTTGGTGACGTCGATCTTCGACTGCAGGAAATAGTGGATCAGCGCCAGCACCGCGAGCGGGAAGATCAGCCGGTGCAACTTCTTCCACCCGCCCCGCAGCCGCCGCTGCCAGCCATCGGTGGACGTGATCAGCAGCGTCGTGAGGCCGCACAGCGTCGTGAACCCGATGGTGAGGTAAAACCGCTTCACGATCTCGCCGGCGACGAACACCAGGCTGAAATTCTGCTGCGCGAGATACAGCGAGACATGCGCGAGCGCGTAGCAGCCGGTGGCCACCCCGAGCATGCGCCGCAGCTGCACCACGCCTGGCCAGTCCCAGACGGCGCGGGCGGGCGAGACCGCCAGCGTCAGCAGCAGGAAGCGCACCGTCCAATCGCCGCAGCGGCGCAGCAACTCGGTGACCGGCCGTCCGCCGAGGTCGCCCGCGAAGCCGCGCAGCAGCAGCCAGGCCGCGGGCAGGAACAGCCCCAGGAAGACCAGCAGCTTGAACCAGGAGAACCGTCCGGCGGCGTCCTTCCAGGGCACGATCGACTCCTCTTGCGCGTCATCTCTGCAACGCGCGGGCGGGCGGGACGTAACAGCACGACGACGCATGGCGGGCGGGACCGGACGGTGAAAAACCGGTCACGGCAAAGCTGTGCCGACCGGCTCGCCTTCGGCCCACGCCTAACATAGGCTGCGGGCGGGAGAAGACAGCATGAATCTTTCCAGACTGGCGGCGGCACGGGCGGAAGCCGGCAACAAGGTGCGCGTGGTGCAGGTGGGGGCGGGCAAGTTCGGTGCCATGTTCCTCGCCCAGGTGCCGAGCTCGCCCGGAATCGACGTCGTCGGCATCGCCGACCTGGCACCGGACCGGGCGCGGGCGACCTGCCGTAACACCGGCTGGGACGAGGGGCGGATCGCCGCCTGCCGTTTTTCCGATGACGCCGCGGCCCTGATCGCCGCCCTGCGGCCCGAGGTGGTGGTGGAGGCGACCGGCAACCCCGCCGCCGGCATCGCCCATGCCCGCGCCGCGATTGGCGCCGGCGCGCATATCGTGATGGTCAATGTCGAGGCCGACGTGCTTGCCGGCCCACTGCTGGCGGCGGAGGCGAGGGCGGCGGGCGTGGTCTATTCGCTCGCCTACGGCGACCAGCCGGCGCTCGTCTGCGAGATGGTGGACTGGGCACGCGCCACCGGGTTTTCCGTCGTCGCCGCGGGCAAGGGGACGAAATACCTGCCCGCCTACCACGCCGTGACGCCGGACGACGTGTGGACGCATTACGGTCTTTCGCCGGAGCAGGCGAAGGCGGCGGGGATGAACCCGCAGATGTTCAACTCGTTCCTGGATGGCACCAAATCCGCGATCGAGATGGCCGCGATCGCCAACGCAACGGGCCTTGCCGTGCCGCGCGCGGGTCTCGCCTTTCCGCCCTGCGGTGCGGACGACCTGCCGCACACGCTGCGCCCGCGCGAGGCGGGGGGCGTGCTCGAAGCCCCCGGCCTGGTCGAGGTCGTCTCGTCGCTGGAACGCGATGGCCGGCCGGTGGCGCGCGACCTGCGCTGGGGCGTCTATGTCGTGTTCGAGGCGCCGACGCCCTACGCGGCTGCGTGCTTCGCCCAATATGGGCTGCGCACCGACGCGACCGGCCGCTACGCCGCGATGTTCAAGCCCTATCACCTGATCGGGCTCGAGCTCGGGATCTCGGTCCTTGCCGCCGCGTTGCGGCGCGAGCCGACGGGCGCGCCGCAAGGTTTCGCCGGCGACGTGGTCGCGGTCGCCAAGCGCACGCTGCCGGCCGGCACGCGGCTCGATGGCGAGGGCGGCTACACGGTGTGGGGCCGGCTGATGCCCGCCGCGGAGAGCCTCGCGGTCGGTGCGCTGCCCATCGGTCTCGCCCACGCCATCCGCACCACGCGCGAGATCCCGGCCGGCACGGTGCTGCGCCGGGCGGACGTGGAAGCCCCGGTGGGCATTGCCGCCGAAGCGCGCGCGGCGATGGAGGCGCGTTTCGCTACAGCAACGAAGTCCGCCTGACGCCTACTGGAAGAACATCTTCCCGGGGTTGAGGATGCCGTTGGGATCGAGCGTGGCCTTGATGTCGCGCATGACCCCGATCGCGGTCTCCCCGTGCTCCTCGAGGATGAAGCCGCGCTTGCCGAGGCCGACGCCGTGCTCGCCGCTGCAGGAGCCGCCGAGGGCCAGCGCGCGCGCCACGATCTTGGCATCCAGCGCCCAGGCGCGCTCGATCCCGCCCGCCTCCGGCGGGATCAGCACGACCGTATGGAAATTGCCATCCCCGACATGCCCCACGATCGGCGCGGAAAGCCCGGAGGCCTCGATATCCTCCTTGGCGCCGAGGATCGCTTCCGCCAGTTTCGATATCGGCACGATCGCGTCGGTGGTGAAGGCCCGGTGCCCAGGCCTGGCAGCCAGCGCCGCCCAATAGGCATCGTGGCGCGCCTGCCACAGCTTCGCGCGCTCCTCCGCCGCCCGGGTCCAGGCGAAACCATTGCCGCCATGCTCGCGCGCGATCGCCTCCACCGCCTTCGCCTGCTCGGCAACGCCCGCCTCGCTGCCGTGGAACTCGAGAAACAGCGTTGGCACGGGCGCCATGCCGGCAAGCTTCGCGTAGGCGATGCAGTCGCGCATCATCGCCTCGTCGAGGATCTCGATGCGCGCAACGGGGATCGCGGCACCCATCACCGTCATCACCGTTTCCACTGCGCCGGCGAGGGTGGCGAACTGGCACACCGCCGAGGAGATCGCCTCCGGGATCGGGTGCAGCCGCAGCCCGATCTGCGTGATCACGCCGAGCGTGCCTTCCGAGCCGATGAACAGCCGCGTCAGGTCATAGCCGGTCGCGGATTTGCGCACCCGCCCGCCGGTCCGCACCACGCGCCCATCCGCCATCACCACGGTGAGCCCGAGCACGTTCTCGCGGATCGTGCCGTAGCGCACCGCATTGGTGCCGGAGGCGCGCGTCGCCGCCATGCCGCCGAGCGTGCAATGACTGCCGGGATCGACCGGGAAGAAGAGGCCCTGGTCGCGCAGATGCTCGTTGAGTTGCGCGCGCGTGACGCCGGCCTCGACGCGGCAGTCCATGTCCTCGGCATGCACCTCGAGGATGCGCGTCATCCGGCTGAGGTCGAGCGAGATGCCGCCGCGCACGGGCGTGACATGTCCCTCGAGCGAGGTGCCGGCGCCGAACGGCGTCACCGGCACGCCACGCGCGTTCGCGAGCCGCAGCACGCCAGCGACCTCGTCCGTCGTCTCGGCGAACACCACCGCCTCGGGCAGCACCGGCTTCTGGCTGTCCTCGCCGTGCGAATGCTGCTCGCGCAGGGCCGCGCCGGTGGAGAAACGTTCGCCCAGCAGGGCACGCAACTCAGGTTCGATGTCCATGCAGCCTCCACAGCGCAGGCCAGGGTCTTGCCCCCGACCCGCCAAGGGCACCAGGCCCTCGGATCCGAGACCCTTATCAGGCCGCCAGACTGAGCCCAATCCCCGCGAGCGCGGAAAGCACCACCACCAGCAACGGCGGCGCGTGCCACGCGACCAGCAGCACG
>JAJXSZ010000053.1 GCA_021784255.1 Pseudomonadota bacterium
TGGTCGCGGTCGAGAACGTGGCCGGCGTCAAGCGGGTGCAGGATCAGCTCGTCTGGGTCGATCCCTCATCGGGCATGAGCGTCGGCGCGGACGGCCGCGTCCTGCCCTGACCTGACCCCCGCCCTGGCCTGACCCCCGCCCTGACCTGGCCGGCAGCCGCGGCTGTGCCGGGAACCACAGCCTGAAACAGGCGCACAGGGCTCCAGGGCCGCCCGCTCGGCCATGCCGCCCGATATCGGCGCTCCGGTTTTGACGCCCACATCTTTTGACGTCCGCGCCGCTTGCGCCCGCGCTCGGGGACGCCGCCGGTTTTCTGCTGCTGTCGGCCGGGCCGCGCCGGCCGGCTTTGGCGTCAGGCTCTCGCCTGAGCGATGCGCCGCAGGCCGTTGCGGTCGAGCAGCTGCACCTGGTTCGCCACCTTGATGTCGATGCGCTGCTCGCGGCGGAAGGCGGAAAGTGTGCGGCTGACCGTCTCGATCGTCAGCCCGAGATAGTCGGCGATGTCCGAGCGTGTCATCGGCAGCAGGATCATGCCGGTTTCCCCACATGGCGGGGCAAGGTCGAGGAGGAAGCTCGCCACCCGCTCGCGCGCGGTCTTGCGGCCGAGCAGCAGCATGCGTTCCTGCGCGATCACGAGCTCGTGGCTGGCCACCTCGAGCAGGCGGTCCTCCAGCGAGGGCAGGGCATGCATCAGCTTGCGGAACCGGTCGCGGGGAAAGCGGCAGAGCTGCACCGCGCCGATCGCGGTCGCGGTGACGCCGTAATTGTCCTCCGCGGCGAGGCCGAGAAAATCGCCCGGCCGCGCGAATCCAGTCACCTGCTCGCGCCCGTCCGGCAGCGATTTGTGCAGGCGCACGAAGCCCGAGGTGATGTTGTGGTAGGCGCCCGCCGGCTCGCCTTCCATCATGATCACCTCGCCCGGCCCGCACTGGCGGATCACGGCGATGGAGGCGAGACGCTCGAGGTCGTTTTCCGGAAGGCTCGCGCAGACGCTGCGTGCACGGACGCCACAGCGCTCACAATGAGCGATCCGCCCCGCTACGATCCGCGGGACAACCGGAGTCACCACTGACATGGACACTTCTTTAGCATGCCGTGGGCAAATCCTGCTAGCCTCTTGATCGGAATCAAGGCGCGCCGGTCGCGCCCGTGATCCAGCCTCAAAATCCATTTCGGGGAGCAGGACCATGGCGACCAAGACCTCGGTGGCGGGTGCCGGAACGGACACCCTGGAAGCGGCCCAGCGTGGTTTCGCAGCCTTTGGCGCCGCGCAGGAGCTGACGGTGAAGGCGCTGGTGCGCGCGGCGACGCGGCAGGCGGAGCTGGCGCGCGAGGCGATGTCGGACTGCATGACGGCGGCGGCAGGGATGCACCTGCCCGCGGGCCCTGAGGACGGGCAGGAACAGATGCGCCGCGCCAACCTGGCGGCGGAGACGTGGTTCCGCACCTGGCGCTCGATCACCGACGACCTCCGCCACGATCTGCTGGAGGCGGCGGACACGATGCTGGCGGGCATGCCGGTGCCGCCGGCGGCCGCGGCGCCACCCAATGGCGCGGCGCGCAAACCGCCATCGACGCACTGAGGCGTAGGCCGCCGGCCCGGCGCGGCGCCAGCGGAAAGGCACGTTGATGCCGGGCTCTCGTGCCGCCTCGTCCCGCCTCGCCATCGCCGCCCGGCCGTTTCTGGCCCGGCCCGATGGTGATGGCGCGCGGCGGGATCTGCTGACGCCGCAGGAGCGCGATCGCCTCGCATCGATCGCCTCGCTGGTGCGCATCGAGCGCGGCGACATCCTGTTCCGCCAGGGCGCCGAAGCCAACGCCATCTACGACATCGCCGGCGGCGTGCTGAAAAGCGTGCTGCAGCGGCCGGACGGGACGCGCGCCATCCTCGGCTTCTTCTTTCCCCAGGACATCGTCGGCCTCGCCGAGGACGGGCGCTACGTCAGCACGGTCCAGGCGGTTTCCGGCGCCGTGCTCTACCGGATGCCGCTGCGCGCGCTCGAGCGCCTGCTCAAGCACGACCGCGAGCTCGATCACCAGTTCCTCCTCAAGGCCTGCCATGAGCTGCGCGGCGCCCAGCTTCACGTGCTCACCCTCGGCATCGTGCGCGCCGAGATCCGCGTCCTCCGCTTTCTCGGGCTGATGCGCCAGATGCAGGCGCCCGAGGCGGGCCTGGGTTCGCTCATCGAGCTGCCGATGTCGCGCGCCGACATCGCCGAGTATCTCGGCCTCACCCCGGAGACGGTGAGCCGGGTCTTCGCGCGACTGCGGCGCGCCCAGATCATCGCCAGCCCGAACCCGCATCTCATCCGTGTCGTCGACGAGGAGCGGTTCCTCGCCATCGCCGAGGACGAGGGGCGCGTCCGCCCGCCGGCGCCACGCGTCTCCGCCGCGGACTGACGCCGGCGGCGCCTGCTCAGGGCTCGCGCCGTGCCGCGCTGTCGTGCCAGCGGTGCAGCAGCAGCCACGAGGCCAGGCTGAGCAGCGCGAAGATCAGCACGCCGGCGAACGAGAGCAGGAACAGCGCCGCATACATGCGCGGCAGATCCAGCCGGTAGCTGCTCTCCAGGATGCGCCAGGCAAGCCCCGAGCCGCCCGCCGCGGTGCCGGCCGCGAACTCCGCCACCACCGCGCCGATCAGCGCCAGGCCGCCGGCGATGCGCACGCCGGCAAGGAAATGGGGCAGGGCGGCGGGCAGGCGCAGATACCACAGCACCTGCCAGCGCCGCGCCCGGTACAGCGCCATCAGGTCCAGCATGTTGTGGTCGGCCGCGTTGAGCCCGGTCGTGGTTCCGACCAGCACCGGGAAGAACGCGACGATGGTGGCGCAGATCAGCAGGGCCGCCTCGGTGCTCGGCACATAGATCAGGATCAGCGGCGCGATGGCGATGATCGGCGTCACCTGCAGGATCACCGCATAGGGAAACAGCGCGCGCTCGAGCCATTTCGACTGCGCGAACAGGATCGCCAGCCCGGCGCCGCCGATGATGGCCGCGGCCAGGGCGGCGAGCGCGATGGCGAGGGTCACCAGCAGCGAGGCGAACAGCGTGCCCCCGTCGCGCCACAGCGCCGCCAGGATCGCCGCCGGGCCCGGCAGGATGTAGTCCGGCACGCGCAGGACCCGCACCGCCGCCTGCCACAGCAGCAGCACGGCGAGGCCGAGGATCGCCGGTGCGCCGGCCAGGCGCAGCGCCGCCTTCACGCGCCTTCTCCCATGGCGCGGCGCAGCGCGGCGGAGACGCGCTGGCACGTCTGGGCATAGACGCTGCTGGTCCGGAACGATTCCGTGCGTGGGTAGGGTGCTGGAACCGCGATCTCCGCCGCCACCCGCCCCGGGCCGCGCGCCATCACCACGACGCGGCTGGACAGGAACACGCTTTCATAGACGGAGTGGGTGACGAAGGCGACGCTGAGCGCCCGCTCGTGCCACAGTCGCAACAGATCCGCGTTGAGCCGCTCGCGCGTGATTTCGTCGAGTGCCGCGAACGGCTCGTCCATCAGCAGCAGCGCCGGGCGGGTGACCAGCGCGCGCGCGATGGAGACGCGCATCCGCATGCCCCCCGAAAGCTGGCGCGAAAACATCCCGCATGCGCTCTCGAGCCCGACCGAGGCGAGGGCTGCTTGCGCGCGGGCCCGCGCCTCGGCGCGTCCGGCTCCCGCGAGGATCAGCGGCAGCGCCACGTTGCCGCGCGCGGTCCGCCACGGCAGCAGCGTCGGCTCCTGGAACACGAAGCCCAGCGCCTCGCGCGCGCCGCCTTGCGCCGGCGGCGCCGCCCACGCGACCCGCCCCGCGCTCGGCTGCGCCAGCCCCGCGATCAGCCGCAGCGCCGTGGTCTTGCCGCAGCCCGAGGGGCCGAGGATGGACAGGAACTCGCCCCGGTGCAGGGCGAGGTCGAGCCCGGCCAGCGCAACCGTGCCGTTATCAAAACGTTTCCCGACGCCTTCGAGACGCACCAGCGCCGCGGCGCCCGCCGCGGTCATTTCGCCCGCATGTCGAGCCCGTAGCCGCGGTCGACGAAGTCGAGCGTATAGGCGCGCCGGTAGTCGAGCGTCTTCGCATAGACCCCGGCCGTGACATTGGCGCGGAAGAAATCGCGCCAGCGCGCATCGGTCATCGCGCCGATGCCGAGCTTGATGCTGTCGCCGGAATCGACCAGCCCGTATTGCTGCATCAGCCGGTGCGCCCCCGCCATCGCCGCCGGCTGCATGTCCGGGTTGGCCTCGCGGATCAGCCGGTTGCCCGGTCCCGGGTCCCCGTAGAGGTAATCGTACCAGCCCTCGGTGCTGGCTTCGACGAAGGCCTGCGCCAGCGCCCGCTTGTGCGCGATCGTCTCCCGGCGCGCGAGCACCAGGTTGCCGTAGGAGGCGTAGCCGAGATCGGCGAGCAGGATCACCACCGGCTTCTGGTGGGTGATGCGCTCGACCTCGTAGGCCTCGGAGGTGACGAAGCCCTGCACCACCGCCTTGGGGTCGGCGAGGAACGGCGCGAGCGAGAAATTATACGGACGCAGCTGGGTGTCGGTGAAGCCGAAGCGCGCCTTGAGGAAGCGCCAGAACCCCGCGCGACCCGCCGCCGAGACCATGATCGGCTTGCCCTTCATCTGCGCCAGCGTGTCGCGCCCCTCGCCGGGATGGGCGATCAGGCATTGCGGGTCCTTCTGGAAATAGGCGGCGATGGCGGCGACCGGCACGCCGCGCGCGCCGAGGTCGAGCGCGCCGAAGCTGCTCGGATAGAGCTGGAAATCGACCAAACCCGCGGCGACGTTCTGCAGCACGTTCATCGACGGGCCGCCCATGCGGATCGCCACCTCGATCCCGTGGCGGCGATAGAAACCCCGGGCCTGCGCCTGGTAGAACCCGCCCTGTTCCGCCTCCGCCAGCCAGTCGGTGCCGAACACCACGCGCGGCAGCGCCGCGCGGGCGACGGCGGGCATGGCCAGCGTGGCCAGGGAAGACCCGGCAAGCAGCAAGGCGTCGCGGCGGCGCATCCTGTCTCTCCCTCGATGGCGGCGCCGCACCCTATCGCGCCGCGCCGCGCCGGCAACCGCCTTGCGGCCGGCGATGGCAGCGCTACACTCGCCGCCCGTGGCGGGCCCGCGTTGGGGATCGGCCACAACAGGGAGGAACAAAAAGATGAGTGAGGCCGATTCCAGGGCGGCGGGCGCGCGCGCCATAGCCGCCGTCGCCGAGCGCCTGCCGCGGCGCGCCATGATGCACGGCGTCACCGCGACCGCCGCCGCCGGGATGCTCGCCGCCATGGCCGGGCGCGCTGAGGCCGCCGGGACCGGGCCGTTCCCCGCCCATCCGAAGTGGAAATTCGTCTTCGTCAACCACGTGACGACCAACCCGTTCTTCGTGCCCTGCCAGTATGGCATCCACGACGCCTGCGCGCTGCTCGGCTGCACCTACCAGTGGACCGGCTCGGAGACCTCCGATGTCGGCCAGATGGTCAACTCCATGAACGCCGCCATCGCCGCGCAGGCGGACGCGATCGCGGTGCCGATCGTCGATCCCAAGGGCTTCGACAAGCCCACCGCGCGCGCGCTCGCCGCTGGCATCCCGGTCTGGAGCTACAACGCCGACGCGCCGCGCGGCAGCCCCAACAAGCGCCTCGCCTATGTCGGCCAGGACCTGTTCCTCTCGGGCCAGATGATGGGCCAGAAGATCGTCGAACTGGTGGGCTCGGGCAAGGTCGCGCTGTTCATCGCCACGCCCGGGCAGCTCAACCTGCAGCCGCGCGTCGACGGCGCGCTCGACGCGATCAAGAAGTCGGGCGCCAAGATCGAAGCGACGATGATCGCGACCGACCCGACGGTGAACGTCGCCCTCTCCAAGATCCGCGCCTACTACCTGGGCAACCAGGAGGTGAAGGGCATGTTCGGCACCGGCGGCGGCGACACCATGAATGTCGGCCTCGTGATGCGCCAGTACGACCTGCCGAAGAAGGGCGTTCACGGCGGCGGCTTCGACCTGCAGCCGCGCACGCTGCAGGCGGTGCACGACGGCTTCCTCGACTTCGCGATCGACCAGCAGCCCTACCTGCAGGGCTTCTACACGGTGATGGAGATGTTCGCCTACAAGGTCTCGGGCGGCCTGGTCGGCGCGGCCGACGTCAACACCGGCCTCAAATTCGTCACCAAGTCCACGGTCGGCCCCTATCTCAGCACCAAGACCCGCTACGAGGGCAGTTCCGCGACCCGCATGATCGTGCCGCGCAGCGGCCCGATCGGCGGCTGATACCGGTGCAGCAACGCAACGACCCGGCGCGGGCGGGGGCTCTTCCCCCGCGCCGGAGCGTCGCGGCGCGCCTCACCGAGCTGGCGCTGCGGCCGGAGGCGAGCGTCTTTTTCGTCGCCGTCGTCCTCGTCATCTATTTCGAGCTGACGGCGAACAACTTCCTCACCGACGCCAATCTGCAGACGCTGTCGCAGTTCGTCGCGGCCCCGGTGATCCTTGCCTGCGGCGAGATCATGCTGCTGATCTGCCGCGAGATCGACCTCTCGGTGGGCCAGGTCTTCGCGCTGGCGCCGTTCATCATGGAGAAGGCCTACAATGCCGGCCTGCCGGTGGTCGGCGCGATCGTCGCGGCGCTCATCGTCTGCGCCATGGTCGGCCTGGTGATCGGGCTCATCACCGTCCATCTCAACGTGCCGAGCTTCATCACCACGCTCGGCATGTTCTTCCTCATCACCGGCATCACGCTCACGATCTCGCGCGGTTTCCCGGCCGACACGCCCGGCAACGGGCTGCTCAACGCGATCCTCGGCGGCTGGGGCTATGCGGAGTTCCTCTGGGCGCTGGCGCTGGTGGCGCTGATGCACGTCGTGCTGCGGCACACGCGCTGGGGCCTGCACACCATCGCCACCGGCGGCAATGCCATCGCGGCCGCCGAGGCCGGCATCAACATCGACCGTATCAAGATCGGCAACTTCATCATCACCAGCACGCTCGGCGGCTTCTGCGGCATCCTCGAGGCGTTCCGCATCGGTTCGACGGATCCGCTCGCCGGCGGCAGCAACATCATGTTCCTCGGCGTCGCCTCCGGTGTCATCGGCGGCACCGCGATCGCTGGCGGCGCCGGCACCATCATCGGCGGGCTGATCGGCGGCATCGTGCTCGGCATCCTGCAGGACGGCTTCACCCTGCAGGGCATCAACGCCTTCATGTTCGACATCATCATCGGCGGCGCCATTCTGCTGGCGATGATCGCCAACATCCAGCTCGCGCGCCACCGCGGCATGCGCCCGCAATGACCGCGCCCCAAGCCCAGCCCCAGCCCCAACCCCGGGGCCCGGAGGCGCTGCGCGCCGAGGGCATCGTCAAGCGCTTCGGCTCGGTCGAGGCGCTCGGCGGTGTCGGCATGCAGGTTGCCGCCGGCGAGATGCTCGGCATCCTCGGCGACAACGGTGCCGGCAAGTCGACGCTGCTCAAGATCCTCACCGGCTTTCATCAGCCCGATGCCGGAACGATCTACGTGCACGGCCAGCACCAGACGCTGAACACGGTGGACCGCGCCCGCGCGCTGGGCATCGAGTGCGTCTACCAGGACCTCGCCCTGGTGAACGGGCTTTCGATCTACCACAACATGTTCCTCAACCGGGAACTGCTGAAGCCGGGCCCGTTCCGCCTCCTCGACCACCGGGCGATGCGCGAGCGGGCGATGGACGCGCTCGCCGATATCGGCGTCAACATCCCCAACGTGAACCTCGAGGTCGGCCGGCTCTCGGGCGGCCAGCGCCAGGCCATCGCCGTCGCCCGCGCCGTCCACTCGGACGCCAAGATCCTGCTGCTCGACGAGCCCCTCGCGGCGATGGGCGCGCGCGAGGCCGGCCAGATCATCGCGCTGATCGAGCGGCTCAAGGCGCGCGGCGATATCGCCATCGTCATGATCGCGCACAACTACGCGCAGACGCTGGAAGTCTGCGACCGGGTGATGCTGATGCAGCACGGCAGCGTGACCTACGAGAGCCACGCCGCGGAAACCTCGCCCGCCGAGCTGCTCGAGATCGTCCGGCGCGAATACCGCGAGATGCGCGGCGGCTGAGCGCCGCCCGCGCTGGCGCTAGATCCGACCGGATGGCTTCATCTGGCCGGATTTCCTGCTCTGGAGAACATCGAATCCAGAGAGAACATCGAATCCAGAGCAACGTATCGCCGCTCCGCCTGAGGGACGAGCTCAGACAGATCGGAGGTTGCTCTAGGCCCCCTGGCGCAGCCTGAAGCGCTGCAGCTTGCCCGTCGGCGTCTTCGGCAGCGCGTCGCGAAACTCGATCGCGCGCGGATATTTGTAGGGCGCGATCGTCGCCTTCACGTGCTCCTGCAGCGCCGCCACCATCGCCGCGTTGCCGGAGAATCCCTCCCGCAGCACCACGAATGCCTTGACGATCATACCGCGGTCGGGATCGGGCCAGCCGATCACCGCGCACTCCGCCACCGCCTCGTGCAGCAGCAGCGCCGCTTCCACCTCCGGCCCGCCGATATTGTAGCCCGCCGAGACGATCATGTCGTCGGAGCGCGCCTGGTAGTGGAAATAGCCGTCCGCGTCGCGGACATAGGTGTCGCCGGTGATGTTCCAGCCGCGCTGCACATAGACGCCCTGCCGCGCGTCGCCGAGGTATTTGCAGCCGGTGGGCCCGCGCACCGCAAGTCGCCCCGGCGTGCCGTCCGCCACCGCATCGCCGTCCGCGTCCACGATCTTCGCCTCGTAGCCGGGCACCGCGCGCCCGGTCGCCCCGGCGCGCACCGCCTCGGCCCCGCTGCCGATAAAGATGTGAAACATTTCCGTCGAACCCAGCCCGTCGAGGATGCTGAGCCCGGTCGCCTCCCGCCACGCCGCGAAGGTCGCGGCGGGCAGGGTCTCGCCGGCCGAGACGCAGACGCGCAGCCCCGGGAGCCCGCCCGCGGGCAGCTTCGCGAGCATCGCCCGATAGGCGGTGGGCGCGGTGAACAGCACCGTCGCGCCGTAGGTCGCGATGGCGGCCAGCAGCTCGTCGGGCCCGGTGCGCTCGAGCATCACCGTGGAGGCGCCCGCCCAGAGCGGGAACAGCGCATGGCCGCCGAAGCCGAAGGTAAAGGCGACGGGCGCGGAGCCGATGAAACGGTCGCTGGCGCGCGGACGCAGCACATGGCGCGCATAGCTTTCGCAGGTCGCGATCAGGTCGCGGTGGAAATGCATCGCCCCCTTGGGGACGCCCGTGGTGCCGGAGGTGAAGCCGATGAAACAGACCTCGTCGGCGGCGGTGTCCGCGGCCGGGTAGCTCGCCGGCGCCTCGGCCATCATCGCCTCGAGCTCGCCCGCGCCGCCGCCGGGCCCGCTCCAGGTCACGATGCGGCGCAGCCCCGGTGCCGGCGCCTGCACCGCGCGCAGCTCGTCGGCGAGCCCCGCCTCGCACAGCGCCAGATCGATCTGCGCCTTGGCGATCGGGTAGGCGAGTTCGCGCGCGCGCAGCATCGCCATGGTCGGCACCGCGATGCCGCCTGCCTTCATCACCGCGAGCGTCGCGGCGAGCATCGTCGGCGAGTTGAAGCCGCGGATCAGCACCCGCCCGCCGCGCGCCATCCCGAGCCGCTCCACCAGCACCCAGGCGATGCGGTCCACGCGTTCGAGGAATTGCTGGTAGGTATGGGCTTCGTGCGGCCCGATCACGCACGCCGCTGCGCCGCGCCCGGCGGCGAGCTGCGCCTCGAACAGCCGCCCGACCCAGTTGAGCCGCGCCGGCAGGGCGAGTTCCGGCAGCGTGAAGATCAGGTCCGGCCACTGCTCGCGCGGCGGCAGGCTGCGCACCGCGAAATCGTCGAACCTCCGGTCCATGCGCTGCCTCCCCCGATCGTGCCGATGCTTGAACCCTAAACCAATACGCGGGCCGACGAGCGGCGGCAAACCGGGACTCCGGCCGCGCGCGTCACGATATCGTCATCCCGCCGCCGACCGTGACATCGTAAATGCGCCGCGGCCATTCACAATCCACCCACGTCCGAGGAGAACCCCGCATGACGTTGCACGAGGTCCTGTTGGCGACCGCTTCGACCAGCCTCGCCGCCTGCCTGCTCGCCACGCCCGCGCTGGCCGCCCCGCCCACCGGCGCCACCGCGCCCGCCGCGGCTGCGTCCGCCGCGTCCGCGCCCACCGCGACGCCGATCCAGCACCTGGTGATCATCTACAACGAGAACGTTTCCTTCGATCATTATTTCGGCACCTACCCGAAGGCGGCCAACCCCAACGGCGAGCCCGCCTTCACGGCGCGCCCCGGCACGCCCGCGGTCAACGGGTTGGCGCAGGACGAGCTGCTCACACGCAACCCGAATTTCACCAACCAGGCGAATGGCCGGGACGCCGCCAACCCATACCGCCTCGACCGCAGCCAGGCTGCGACCGCCGACCAGGATCACGCCTATACCGCCGAGCAGCTTGCCTACGACCACGGCCGGATGGACCTGTTCCCCCGCTTTACCGGCAAAGGCTCGGCCGGCGGCCCGGGTGCGTTTGCGACCCGCGGCCAGGTGATGGGCTACTACGACGCCAACACGGTCGCCGCGATGTGGAACTACGCCCAGCATTTCGCGATGAGCGACAATGCCTGGACCGACACCTACGGCCCCTCGACGCCCGGCGCGCTCGAGGTCGTTTCCGGCCAGACCGACGGCATGCGGATCGTCCACACCACGAAGCGGCCGTTCCGGCTCCACGGCGGCTATTCCTACTACATCAAGGACGGCGCCGGCGACCTGGCGATGATCAACGACGTCGATCCCGCCTACGACGTCTGCTCCTCGCCCGCGGACCAGGTGATGATGCGTGGGCGTAACATCGGCGACCTGCTCAACGCCGCGCACGTCACCTGGGGCGGCTTCATGGGCGGGTTCGATCTCGCAACGAAAAACGCCAACGCCAGCACCGGCTGCCATCGCAGCACGCTCTCGCCGGTCGTGCACGCCCGGATCAGCGACTACATCCCCCACCACAACTGGTTCCAGTACTTCGCCTCCACCGCCAATCCGACCCACGCGCGCCCGAGCTCGCTCGCCGCGATCGGCTACAGCTTCGCCGCCGACGGCAAGCCCGATCCCGCCAACCACGAATACGGACTCAAGGATTTCTACGCCGCGGTGCAGGCGGGCAACTTCCCCGCCGTCTCCTACATCAAGCTGCCCGCCTACCAGGACGGGCACGCCGGCTATTCCGACCCGCTCGACGAGCAGCAGGGCACGGTGGCGCTGATCGATTTCCTCGAGCGCCAGCCCGGCTGGAAACACACCGCGGTGATCATCACCTGGGACGATTCCGACGGCTGGTACGATCACGTCTTCCAGAAGCCGACCAACGCCTCGTTCGATGCACAGGCGGATCAGCTCGACGGCGCCGGCCATTGCGGCACCGGCACGCCGATGGCGGGCCTCGCCGGCAAGCCGGTGAACGGTCGCTGCGGCCCCGGCACGCGCATCCCGTTCCTGGTGATCTCGCCCTGGGCGAAGCCGAACTTCGTCGCCCACAAGCCGATCAGCCAGGCCTCGGTGGTGCGCTTCATCGAGGATAACTGGCTGGGCGGCAAACGGCTCGGCGGCGGCTCCTTCGACGCCACCACCGGTTCGATCATGGACATGTTCGACTTCCGGTCCGGCGGCAAGCTCGCGCCGCTCATGCTCGATCCGGCGACCGGCGTGCCACTCGCCGCGAACTAGGGCGATATCCGGCCAGGTGGAATCATCTGGCCGGATATCGTGCTCTGGGAAATTCAGGATCAGGGGCAACTTTTCTCCGGTCTGCCTGAGCCGGACCGGCTCCGACAGATCGGAGGTTGCTCTAGGCCGGGTGGAGGAACGCGTGCGCGCGTTCCTCCACCACTCCTGGCTTGCGTCCCCGGTGGGGTCGCCGGGCCTGCGCCCTCGGCCCGTGCCGCCGGTGGTGCGGCGAAGTCCCGGTTACTTCTTCCACCAGCCGCGCTTGCGCGCCTCGGGTGCTACCGGGATCGCATCGACGTCGATCGGCGGCGGCACCGGCGACGGCAGCACCTCCTGCGTCGCCGGGTTCGCCGGGACATCCGGCGCCGGCGCAGCTTCGGGCGCCGGCACCTCGATGCCCGACGGCTCGGCTGGCGCCGCCGCCTCGACTTCGCCTTCGGGCATGACCGGTGCCGCCGGCTCCGCCGCCGGCCCGACGGTCACCTCGCCGGCGCGCGGCCGGGCAGGTGGCGGCGGCGGGGCGGCGTGCTGCGCTTCCTCGGCCTGCTCCATGAGATCGAAGATATCGAGGCCCTGGCCGGCGAACGGGTCGGCTGGTGTCGGACCGCTATAAGCCGGGGCGATGTAGGCGGGCGCCGCTGGCGCGGACCGGTCCGCCTCGGTCTCGGCGTCGCCCTCCTCGGCCTCCTCGGTCTGGGTGGGCGAAAGCGGCTGCCCGTCGCGCCGCCGCCGCCGGCCGCCACGCCGGCCGCGCCGGCGCGCTCGCGGCGCTGCGTCGTCGGCCACGG
>JAJXSZ010000054.1 GCA_021784255.1 Pseudomonadota bacterium
GCGCGGGCGTCGGCTCAGCCGGCACCGGCGGCGCTCGCTCAGGCTGGGGCGGCAAGCCGGGGCCGGCGGGCGTGTGCGCGGGCGGGCGCCATGGCCAGGTGGTGCCGCAGGCCGAGCAGCGCAACTGGCGCGCGGCGTCGAGCGCCGCCTCGGGCACGTCGTATTCCGCGGCGCATTCGGGACAAACGAGACGCATCGGCTATTTTCGGCATCCTATGGCATCCGTTGCAAGGCGCTTCCGGCACGGCACCGGGGCATGGCAGAAAAGGCGCCATGCAGAACCCCGCGATGCGACCTCAGGGGACCGAGCCCGGGGCGGGAGCCGGACGGCGATGAACAGTGCCGTGGTGCGGCTCGACGGTGTGGCGCTGGATGTCGGCGCGCAGAAGGTGCTGCGCGGCATCAGCCTGGCGATCCCCCGGGGCGGCTTTCGCTGGCTGCTCGGCCCCTCCGGCGCCGGGAAGACGTCGCTGCTGCGCCTGCTGCATCTGGAGCTGCGGCCGAGCGAGGGGCGGCTCGAACTGCTCGGCCGCGACGTCGGCGCCGCGTCGCGGGCGGCGCTGCCGCAGCTGCGCCGGCGCATCGGCATGGTGTTCCAGGATTTCCGCCTGCTGCCGCATCTCTCCGCGTTCGACAACGTGGCCCTGCCGCTGCGCCTGGCCGGCCGGCCGGAGGGCCAGATCCAGGCCGATGTCGGCGAGATCCTGGCCTGGGTCGGCCTGCGTGCGCGCATGCATTGCCATCCGGCCGAGCTGTCGGGCGGCGAGCAGCAGCGCGTCGCCATCGCGCGGGCGGTGATCAACCGGCCGGATCTGCTGCTGGCCGACGAGCCGACAGGCAACCTGGACGATGCGCAGGCGCAACGGCTGATGCTGCTGCTCGGCGAGCTGTCGCGCCTCGGCACCACGATCGTGGTCGCCACCCACAACGACACCATCGTCGCCCGCCACCCCGCGCCCTCGGTGCGGCTCGCGGCGGGCCGGCTGGTCAGCGCCGATGCGTGAGGCAAGCCATGCGTGACGAGGAGGCCCAGCGGGAGCGCGCCGCGGCGCGCCGCGCCCGCCGCCTGCGCCCCGCGCGGTCGGACGATCTCGGCCTGCGCCGCGGCGTCGCCCGCAAGCTGATGCCCTTCATGGTCGCGGCGATGGCGTTCCTCGCCAGCCTCGCCCTGGCGGGCGCCATCGCCGCCGCCGCCTTTTCGCGCCAGTGGCAGGAGGGCCCGGCGGCCGCGCTGACGGTCCAGGTGCCCGATCCCGCCGCCAGGGCCACGGACGCGCCGCAAAGCCGGCTCGACCGGGTGGTGGCGCTGCTGCGCGCCAGCCCCGGCATCGCCCACGTCGACGCCCTGTCGCATGCGCAGATCGCCAAGCTGCTGCAGCCCTGGCTCGGCAGCGCGGCGACGCAGGGGCTGGCCCTGCCCGCCGTCGTCGCCGTGCGCGCCGAGGGCGCCGGGCCGCCGCTCGCCGAGGTGACCGCGGAGCTGCGCGCCGCCGCACCGGGTACGCTGGTGGACAGCCACGGCGACTGGACGCGGCGGATCGCGACGCTGGCGCACAGCATCCAGGCGCTGGCCTGGGCGATGCTGGCGCTGGTGACGGGGGTGGCCGCCGCCGTGGTGACGATCGCCACCCGTGCGGGCCTGGTGCAGCGGCGCGACGCGGTGCTGCTGGTGCACGGCCTCGGCGCCACCGATGCCGACATTGCCCGCCGCTTTGCCGCCCGCGCGACCCGGCTCGCCTTCGCCGGCGGGCTCGGCGGCACCGCCGTCGCGTTGCCGGTGCTCGCCGGCCTCGCGGCGCTGGCCGCCCCGCTGATCGGCGGCATCGCCGATCCCGCCGCCTGGATGCCGGCCCTGCCGCGCGCCCTCTGGTTGGGCCTTGCCGCCATCCCGCTGGTCTGCGCCGCGCTCGGCTTCGCCACCGCACAGGTCACGGTTCGCGCCTGGCTGCGCCCGCTGCCGTGAGGGCCCGCCGAACGTGAAACGCCGGCTTGGATGGCTGGCGGCACTGCCGGTCGCGGTCTTCGCCCTGGGCTTCGTCTGGTTCGTCCTCGCCGCCACCGACGCGCCCGATGCGCGGGTGCGCGCCGACGGCATCGTGGTGCTGACCGGCGGCGCGGACCGGGTCAGGACCGGGCTGCGCCTGCTCGCCGAGGGGCGGGCGCCGCTGCTGCTGATCTCGGGCGTGGCCCGTGCGGCGGACTACCGGACGCTGGCGCGCCTGGCCGGCGCGCCTGACGGCCTCTCGGCCCGGGTCACGCTGGGCCACGAAGCCCACAACACGGCCGGCAACGCCCGCGAGACCGCCGCCTGGGCGCGGGCGCGCCACATGGCATCGCTGATCGTGGTCACCGCCTTCTACCACATGCCGCGGGCCCTGGCGGAGCTGTCGCGCGAGATGCCGCGTGTCCGGTTCGACCCCTACCCGGTCCATCCGCCCGCGCTGCATCCCTGGTGGCGCGCGCCGACGGCGTGGCGGCTGCTCGCGCAGGAGTATGTGAAATATCTCGCGGTGGCGTCGGGCATCGCGCCGCTGCTGCGGCTCGACTGATGCTGCGCCTGCTGCGCTCGGCGCTGTTCAACCTGTTCTTCTACGGCCTCAGCGCGATCATGGTGCTGGCGCTGCCGCTGGTCACGCGGCGCGGCGAGGCGGCGATGCAGGCCCATATCCGGCTCTGGGCGCGGCTGGTGCTCGGCGCGGCAAGGCGGCTCTGCGGCATCTCCTGGCGCGTCGTCGGGCACCTGCCCGCCGGCCCCGCCCTCATCGCCTCGCGCCACCAGTCGGCGTTCGACACCATCGTCTGGTTCCTGCTGCTGGCCCCGCCGGCGCCGACGCCGGCCTATGTGCTGAAGCGCGAGCTGACGCGGATTCCGCTGGTCGGCGGGTTCTGCGACGGGCTCGGGCTGATCGTCGTGGACCGCGACGCCGGCTCGGCGGCGATCCGCGCCCTGTTGCGCGGCGGCGACGCCGCGATGCGCGCCGGGCGGACGATCGTGATCTTCCCCGAGGGGACGCGGGCGCCGCCGGGGACGATGCTGCCGCTGCAACCGGGCGTCGCGGCGCTGGCGCAGCGCACCGGGCTGCCGGTGATCCCGGTCACGACCGATTCCGGCCGCCATTGGGGACGCCGCGCCTTCGTCAAGAAACCGGGCGTCATCACCGTCGCCATCGGCGCGGCGCTGCCAGCGCGGCTGCCGCGCCAGGCGCTGATGCGGGAACTGGCGGTCGCGCTGGCGGCGCCGCCCTGTGGATAGGTTTGTGGGCGGACACCGGCGCGGGTTCCCACGCCATGCCAGCCGGGATGCCTAAATCGCTGATACGGCCTCGCTCCGCGATAACGCGAGCGGTGCCGCGGCGGGCTCTCCGGCACCTGGGGATAGAGGCCGTGCGCGGTTGGCTGTATGCGAGGGCGATGCGCCGCCTCCTGCTCCCCCTGCTGCTGCTCGCCGCGCTGTGGAGCGGCGCCTGGTTCTACCTCACCGGCATGCTGCGCGACCGCTTCGAGGCGACCGTCGCCGCCGCGCGCGCCAATGGCTGGGTCGTCACCGCCGGGGCGCCGTCGCGCGCCGGGTTTCCGCTGCGGGCTGCCATCGTCGTGCCGGACGTGACGGGTTCGGGTGGCACGGCGCTGCCTGGTGCCGGCGGCGTGCACGCCTCTCGCCTGGTGCTCGCGCTGGCGCCGGCGCATCCGACGACGCTCGCGATCGCGCTGCCGGACGGGTTCGAGGTGCTGGCCGAGGGGGGCGCGCCGATCGCGGTGCGGGCGAGGCGGCTGGTGGGCGTCGCGCCGCTCGTCGGGCCGCCCCGCGTCAGCGTCGAGGCGACGGACCTTGTGGCCGCGCGGGCCGCGGGCGCGGGCCTCGCCGCCGCGCACGCCCGGTTGTGGCTGGCGCCGCGCGGGCCGGACCTCGGTTTTCGCGTCGCCGCCACGGATGTCCGCCTGCCGCCGGGAGACTGGCCGCTCGGTCCGCGCATCGCGTCGGTACTGGCCGTCGGCACCGCCGGCGGCGCGCTGGCGGCACCGCCCGCCAATGGCGTGCGCGGCACCGTGGGATGGCTGCAAGCCTGGCGCGACCGTGGCGGCAGCCTCACCCTCACGCGGCTCGCGCTCGGCTGGGGGCCGCTGTCGCTCAGCGGCGAAGGCTCGGCCGCCCTCGATGCCGCCCTGCAGCCGCAGGCACAGGGCAGGCTCGCCGTGCGTGGCTACGAGGAGGCGCTCGCCGCCATGGCCAAGGCCGGCTTCGTCGCGCCAGGGTCGGCCCTTGCTGCCGGGTTCGCGCTCGGGTTGCTGGCGCGGCCCGGGAAGGACGGAGCGCCGCCCGAGATCGACGTCACCGCCGCGCTGCGCGGCGGACGGCTCACCATCGGCGGTGTCGATCTGGGGCCGGTGGCGAAACTCTCCTGGCCAGCAACGCCGTGAGCCGCTATAGTTGTCTCATGGTTCCGGAGACGATGCGCTCGGGGATGCGAATTACCTGCGCGGCTGCCTGAAGCAGCCGACGCCGTTCGCTCGCCTGACGCGCTTCTATTCCCGGAGTCTCCCTTTCATGTCGTTCGAACCCTGGGCCCTCGTGGGTCTGCATGCCGCCGTCCGTTTCACCGTCACCGCCGAAGCCTCGCCGGGCCTGCTGCCGCGGCTGATCGAGCCGTTCGCGCGCCGCGACCTGGTGCCGCAGGCCTTCGAGGCGCGCCGCCAGGGCGACACCGTGCGCGTCGAGATCCGCCTCGTGGCGATGCCGGCGGAGATGGTGCATGTGGTGGAAGGCAACCTCGGCGCCGTCGTCGGCGTGCTCTCGGTCCAGCGCGAGCAGGAAGTCGTGGGGCGGGTGCAGCGCCGGGCGGCGTGAGGCCCCGGGCGGCGTGAGGCCCCGGGCGGCGTGAGGTCCGGGCGGTGTGAGGTCCGGGCGACGTGAGATCCGGGCGGCGCGGGCCACGCCGTGATGCGCGATCGTCGCGCCGGCGCCACCGTCGCGCCGCGGCAACCGCCAGCTCAGGTGGCGGCGCGCGCGCCGGTGTAGCGCCGGCGGCGGCGGTCGAGCGCGCGCCATGCCAGCCGCGCGGCGAGGCCGGACAGGCGTCCGCGCGGCTTCAACCCGACGGTCTTGAAGATCATGCCCATGCCGCGGGCGATGTGGTCGCGGCGATAGACCTGCATCGCGCCGCCCATATAGGCGCGGATGCAGCGCGCGTGGTCGTAGGCCCGCGATGCCGGTTCGTTCGCGCAATGATAGGCGAAGGCGAGCTCGTCGTCCTCGCTCTCGCGGATGCGGCCGGCGGCGATCGCGAGACGGCGCGCGAAGCCCAGCCGCTCGCGGCCGAGATAGCGGCGCAGGTGGTCGTAGAACAGCTTGAAGTGCCGGTATTCGTCGGCGGCGATCAGGCGGCAGATGCGTTCCAGCACCGGCTCGGCCGTCGCGTCGGCCAGGGCGGTGTAGTAGCTCGAGGTGCCGGTCTCGACCATGCAGCGCGCGATCAGCTCGCCGGTGCGCGAGCCGCGTACCGAGGCGGTCGCATCGAGCGGGACACTGAACCCCGCCCTGTAGCGGGCGAAGGCGGCGCGGAAATCCCAGCCGGGATCGGCCAGCATCGCCCAGCGCCCGAGCGCTTCGCCGTGCTGCACCTCCTCCTCGGCCCAGCGGTCCGCGGCGGCGCGGAAATCAGGGTCGTCGGGGAAGACGCGGCTGAGGTAGATCGCGTAATCGCTGCCGTTGCGCTCGACCATGGCCGCCGCCTTGACCAGCGGCAGCACGGCCTGCTCCACCCGGCCGGCGTCGAAGGCGCTCCAGTCCACGTCGTCGAGCCGCCAATGCTTCATCGCGGGTGTTTCATCGCGACAAATCCGTCGGCGCCGCCCGACCGTCATGGCGGGCGGTTGCGCCGCGGACCTTCATGCGCCAGGAAATCGCGACGCGGCGTCGCGATGTCAAGCCGCCTGGGCGGCCTCCACCATGGCCTGCGCCGACTGGATCGCGTCCAGGGCCGCGGAGGTCGCGGCCACGTCGTTCTTGTCGGCCGCGGTATAGGCGCTCTGCGCGTCGGCGAGCTGGCGCTCCGCCGCGGCGCGGGACAGTTCCGCGGGCGGGGTTGCGGCGTTGGCCAGCACCGTCACCTTCGTCGGGGTGATCTCGGCGAAGCCGCCGGAGACGTAGAGGCTCTGGACGACCTTGCCGCCCGCCCAGGTGCGCACCGTGCCGCCGCGCAGCAGCACGAGCATCGGTGCGTGCTGCGCCAGCACGCCCATCTCGCCTTCCGCCGCCGGCAGCGTCACCATCTCGACGGGCGCGGCGAACAGCATCTTCTCCGGCGAGACGATCTCGAGGTCGATGGGCATCGCGCTGGCCTCAGGCCGCCGTCTTCAGCGTCTCGGCCTTCGCCAGCACGTCCTCGATGGTGCCGACCATGTAGAAGGCGGCCTCGGGGATGTGGTCGTACTCGCCGGCGACGATGCCCTTGAAGCTGCGGATCGTGTCGGCCACCGGCACGAACACGCCGGGGAAGCCGGTGAACACTTCCGCGACGTGGAACGGCTGGGAGAGGAAGCGCTGGATCTTGCGCGCGCGGGCGACGACCAGCTTGTCCTCCTCCGAAAGCTCGTCCATGCCCAGGATCGCGATGATGTCCTGCAGCGACTTGTAGGTCTGCAGGATGCGCTGCACCTCGCGCGCCACCTGGTAGTGCTCCTCGCCGACGATGCGCGGGTCGAGCGAGCGGGAGGTGGAATCGAGCGGATCGACCGCCGGGTAGATGCCAAGCTCGGCGATCTGGCGCGACAGCACGGTCGTCGCGTCGAGATTGGCAAAGGAGGTCGCGGGCGCCGGGTCGGTGAGGTCGTCGGCCGGCACGTAGATCGCCTGGACCGAGGTGATGGAGCCCTTCTTGGTCGAGGTGATGCGCTCCTGCAGCGCGCCCATGTCGGTGGCGAGCGTCGGCTGGTAGCCCACCGCCGAGGGGATGCGCCCGAGCAGCGCCGACACTTCCGCGCCGGCCTGGGTGAAGCGGAAGATGTTGTCCACGAAGAAGAGCACGTCCTGGCCTTCCTCGTCGCGGAAATACTCGGCGACCGAGAGGCCGGAGAGGGCGACGCGCGCGCGCGCGCCCGGCGGCTCGTTCATCTGCCCGTAGACCAGCGCCACCTTCGAGCCCTCGGTGGTGCCCTCGCCGAGCTTGATGACGCCCGCGTCGATCATCTCGTGGTAGAGGTCGTTGCCCTCGCGGGTGCGCTCGCCGACGCCCGCGAACACCGACACGCCGCCATGCGCCTTGGCGATGTTGTTGATCAGCTCCTGGATCAGCACCGTCTTGCCCACGCCGGCGCCGCCGAACAGGCCGATCTTGCCGCCCTTGAGGTAGGGGGCGAGCAGGTCCACCACCTTGATGCCGGTGATGAGGATCTCGGCCGAGGTCGCCTGCTCCTCGAAGCTCGGGGCGGGGCGGTGGATCGGATACGCCTTGGTGGCGCCGACCGGGCCGCGCTCGTCGACCGGCTCGCCGATGACGTTGAGAATACGCCCGAGCGTCTGCGGGCCGACCGGCATCAGAATCGGCGCGCCGCTGTCCACCACTTCCTGCCCGCGCACCATGCCGTCGGTGCTGTCCATGGCGATGCAGCGCACCGTCTTCTCACCCAGCTCCTGCGCCACTTCCAGCACCAGGTTGTGGCCATGCAGCTTGGTGACCAGCGCGTTCTGAATGAACGGCAGCGTGCCGTCGAACTGCACGTCCACGACCGCGCCCAGGACCTGCGACACGCGGCCCACGTTGTTGCTCGCCATAGCCTTCTCCTTCTGTGCGCCGGATCGTTCCCTGCGCCGGGCGGTCAGACCGCTTCGGCGCCGGAAATGATCTCGATGAGTTCCTTGGTGATGTTCGCCTGACGCGCGCGGTTGTAGTTCAGCGTCAGACGCTTGATCATGTCGCCGGCATTGCGCGTCGCGTTGTCCATCGCGGTCATGCGCGCGCCGTGCTCGCCCGCCGCGCTTTCGAGCAGCGCGCGGTAGATCTGCACCGCCAGGTTCTGCGGCAGCAGCCTGGCCAGCACTTCCGTTTCCTCGGGCTCGACCTCGACGACGCCGCCCGCCGCGACCGACCCGGCCTCGGGGACGGGCGCCGGCACCAGGCGCGTCTCCGTCGGGATCTGCGAGATCACGGAGTGGAACCGGTTGTAGATGACGGTGACGACATCGACCTCGCCGGATTCGACCAGCGCCGTCACCCTCTGCGCGATCGCCGCGGCGTCGGCATAGCCGATGCTCTTGCGCCCGGCGAAGCTGATGTCCTCGCCGATGCGGCTGGCGAGTTCGCGCCGGAGGTAGTCGCGGCCCTTGCGGCCGACCGGCAGGATCCGCACCGTCCGGCCATCGGCCTCGAGCCGGCGGGCGATGTTGCGCGTCAGGCGGCCGATATTGGTGTTGAACGCGCCGGCGAGGCCGCGGTCGGCGGTGACCGGCAGCAGCAGGTGCGTCTGCTCCTTGCCGGTGCCCACCAGCAGCCTGGGCGCGAGCGGCCCCGAGACCGAAGCCGCCAGGGTGCCGAGCATGCGCTCCATGCGCACCGCATAGGGCCGCGCCGCCTCCGCCTGCGACTGCGCGCGGCGCAGCTTGGAGGCGGCGACCATTTTCATCGCGGAGGTGATCTTCTGCGTCGATTTGACGCTGTTGATCCGCATCCGCAGGGATTTCAGGCTCGGCATCCGGCGTTACCTCAGATTAGGGGCCCCTCAGGCGAAGCTCTTCGCGAACTCGTCGACGAACGCCGTCAGCTTCTTCTCGGTGTCGGCCTTGATCTCGCGGTCGCGCCGGATCGCCTCGAGGATGCCGGGTTCGCGGACGTGGATCTGCGCCAGGAGCTGGCTCTCGAAGGCGCCGACGCGGTTCAGGTCGATGCCGTCGAGATAGCCGCGGGTGCCGGCGAAGATCGCCACCACCTGCTCCTCCACCGGCACCGGCTTGAACTGCGGCTGCTTCAGCAGCTCGGTCAGCCGCGCGCCGCGGGCGAGCAGCTTCTGCGTCGCCGGGTCGAGGTCGGAGGCGAACTGCGCGAAGGCCGCCATCTCGCGGTACTGCGCGAGTTCGAGCTTGATGCGTCCCGCGACCTGCTTCATCGCCTTGATCTGCGCCGAGGAGCCGACGCGCGAGACCGAGAGGCCGACGTTCACCGCCGGACGGATGCCTTTGAAGAACAGTTCCGTCTCGAGGAAGATCTGCCCGTCGGTGATCGAGATCACGTTGGTCGGGATGTAGGCGGAGACGTCGCCGGCCTGGGTCTCGATGACCGGCAGCGCGGTGAGGCTGCCCGCGCCCTTGGCGTCCGACATCTTCGCGGCGCGCTCGAGCAGGCGTGAGTGCAGGTAGAACACGTCGCCGGGATAGGCCTCGCGTCCCGGCGGGCGGCGCAGCAGCAGCGACATCTGGCGATAGGCGACGGCCTGCTTGGAGAGGTCGTCGTAGAAGATGACGGCGTGCATGCCGTTGTCGCGGAAATACTCGCCCATCGCGCAGCCGGAATAGGGCGCGAGGAACTGCATCGGCGCCGGATCCGACGCCGTGGCGGCGACGACGATGGAGTATTCCATCGCGCCGTTTTCCTCGAGCGTGCGCACCAGCTGCGCGACGGTCGAGCGCTTCTGCCCGATGGCGACATAGATGCAGTAGAGCTTGCGGCTCTCGTCGTCGCCGTGGTTGGCGGCCTTCTGGTTGATGATCGTGTCCAGGATCACCGCGGTCTTGCCGGTCTGGCGGTCGCCGATGATCAGCTCGCGCTGGCCGCGGCCGATCGGGATCAGCGCGTCGATCGCCTTGAGGCCGGTCTGCACCGGCTCGTGCACCGACTTGCGGGGAATGATGCCCGGCGCCTTGACCTCGACGAGCTGGCGCTCGCCCGGGATCGGGCCCTTGCCGTCGATCGGGTTGCCCAGGCCATCGACCACCCGCCCGAGCAGGCCCTTGCCCACCGGCACGTCGACGATGCGCCCGGTGCGCGAGACGGTGTCGCCCTCGCGGATGCCGCGGTCGTCGCCGAACACGACGACGCCGACATTGTCGCTCTCGAGGTTGAGCGCCATGCCGGTGAGGCCGGCCGACGGGAACTCGACCAGTTCGCCCGCCATCACGTTCTGCAGGCCGAAGACGCGCGCGATGCCGTCACCGACGGAGAGCACCTGGCCGGTCTCGGCGACATTGGCCTCGGTGTCGAACGAGGCGATCTGCTTTTTGAGGATGTCGGAGATTTCGGCGGGGCGGATCTCCATATCAGGCGGCTCCCTTCATGGCGTATTGCAGGCGCTGCAGACGCGAGCGCAGCGAGGTGTCGTAGAGGCGGGCGCCGACGCGCAGCGTCATGCCGCCCAGCAATTCGGGTTCGACGGTGGTGGCGATCTCGACGCGGGCATAGCCGGCCTCGATCAGCCGGGCGCGCAGCGCCTGTTCCTGCGTGGGCGAGAGCGGGCGGGCGGTGGCGACATGAGCCACAACCACGCCGCGGCGCTCGGCGACCTGGGCGGCAAACCCGGTGACGATGGCGCGCAGCTCGCGGGCGCGGCGGTTGGACACCACCACCCCGGCGAAATCGAGGACGAGCTTGGAGAAGCCCTGATCGGTGAGCACCGCGCGCAGCGCCTTCTGCGCCGTCTGCACGTCGATCAGCGGGGTCTGCAGCATGCGGCTCAGGTCGGCACTGGCGTCGATGAGGCGACCCAGCGCCTCCATCTCCTGCACCGTGCGGTCCAGCGCGCCCTGCTCATCGGCGAGCGCGTAGAGCGCAGCTGCATAACGATCGGCCAGCCGGTTGGAAGCGGTGGTTGAAGCGGTGCCAGACGCCACGGGCGCATTGTCCATTCTGGTGAGGCCGTGTGCGAAACACGGACGAGCTGCCCGCGGCGGCGCCGAGGCGGCGCGCACCTAGCATGGGGGGTGGTAGGGCGCAACAGAGCCTGACCGCGAAATTACCGGCAGGAAAGGTTGCCGCCTCCGCCTCAGCCCGCCGGCAGCGCTTTGGCCGCTTCGGCGCGCAGCGGCGGCGGCATTTTCGATGGTGCCTGCCAGGCGATCCGCCCGATCGCGCCGCAATGCGGGCAGACCGGCTGCCAGGCTCCGAGGCGGGTGCCGCACTGGCCGCAGGCCCAGCTCGGGTCGGCGGCATTGGCCGCCCGGCGCAGCGCCTCGCCCCCCGCTTCCTGCGTTTCCTCGATCTCGGCCGCGAGCAGCCACAGACGCCGCTCGTCCAGGCCCTTGGCGCGCGCGGCCTCGAGATGGCGGCGCGCCTCGCCGGGCAGTCCCGCGGCATGCGCCAGCCGCGCCATCAGCAGGTGCGATTCCGCATCCTCCGGGCGCCCATGGATCAGCGCGGTGCCGGCGCGCAGCCGCGCCAAGGGCTCGCCGATGCCGTCGAGCGCCGCCTCGGCGAGGTCCGGGTGCGGCGCGGTCGTCCAGCTGCGCCGCAGCACCGCGGCGGCGCGCCCGGGGTTGCCATCCGCGCGCAGGGCCCTGGCGTAGGCGACCGCGGCCGGCGCGAAGCCCGGATCCTGGCGCCAGGCGCGCCTGGCCAGGCCGCGCGCCGCCGCGGCGCTCGGGTTGGCCAGCGCCGCCGCGGTGGTCAGCTGCACCTTCGGGATGTCGGGGCCGGCGAGGGCCATCGCCGCGTCCCAGTCGCCGGTGCGCAGCGCCGCCTCGGCGCGTTCGGAAACCAGCCAGGTCTTGCCGGGCGCATAGGATTCCGCGCGGCGCGCCAGGCGCATCGCCTCCGGCCAGTCGCCGCGCGCGATCGCCTGGCGGAACAGCCCGCGCAGACCGAGGAAGGCGGATTCGGTGTCCTTCGTCAGCGCGTCGTAGGCTGCCGCCGCGCCGGCTTCGTCGCCTGCGAGCCGCGCCGCCTCGGCGCAGACCATCAGCGTCTGAGGCGTGTCGCCGAGCAGCCGGCGCGCGCGTTGCGCCTGGCGTTGCGCCGGCGCGTGGGCATTGGCGGCCAGCGCCACCAGGGCGCGGGTGGTGGCCCGCTCGCCGCCGTCCCGCCGCCGCGCCGTCCGCCAGCGCCGCCAGCGCCGCGGCAGGGTGAGCAGCGTCACCAGCAGCCGTATGACCAGGTAGGCCAGCAGCAGCGCGACGATGCCGAGGGTGATGCCGACCGGGGCGGAGGTCTCGATCGCCAGCCCGCCCACCGCGAGGTCGAGATGGCCGGGCACGCCGGCGATCCAGCCGGCGATGGCGACGATCGCGGCGCAGAGGACGACGAAGGCGAGGAGGCGGCGCATCAGCCGGCGCCGCCCACCGCGCCGGCCATCGTGACGAGCGCGGCGCGGGCGTCGAGCAGGGCCCGTGCCTCGCCCGCCCATGGCGCCATGGCGTGCGCCGCGGCGGGGTCGAGCGGGGCCAGAGCCGCCAGCGCCCCCGCGACGTCGCCGGCATCGAGCCGCCGGCGGGCGGCATCGAGCG
>JAJXSZ010000055.1 GCA_021784255.1 Pseudomonadota bacterium
TTCGATGATTCATAGCGGGCCTTGTCACCCCATGTCAGGCCGCAACGCAAGTCTGGGGGACTGGGGGTCGTGGGTTCAAATCCCGCCGCTCCGACCATGTTCCATGGAGCAGGATGGGGCGGCGTGACGCTGGCGAGCGCCGCGCGGCGCCTGGCCGTAACCGGGGCACGGCGCCGGCGAGGCGGCCGACGAAACCGCCGCGGATCACCGGACTGACGATGATCGCGGCGGCCCGGCGGGTGAGGCGGCACGGCGGGTGAGGCGGCACGGCGCTCGGGGGCGCCCTTCGGCACGATCCGTGGCGGTGAGGCTCAGACCGTCGCGGTCAGCGTCGCGGGCGGCGCGACCCGATGGCCAGGGCTCGCCTGGTGGGCAAGGGCGCCGCCGAGCGACGCGGCGAACACCATGCCCGCGACCATGATCTCGATCATCGTGCGTCGCATCGGCGGTCTACGGCAGATGTCGTGATGTTCATCCAGAGCAACCTCCGGTCCGCGTGAACCTGTCCGGTCTGGCTAGACCGGAGATAAGCTGCTCTAGAATCTAAGTTTCCCAGAGCAAGAAATCCGACCAGGTGATTCTATCTGGCCGGATATTGCTCTAGCGGTTTTCTGCGCCCGGCGGTGTCATCTTTTGTGCGCGCGGGGATGTTGTTAGGCTGGGTGCTTCGTGGCGCCGCGGCCGCTCGCCGCGGGGCCTGGCGGGAGAAGGCATGACGAACTCATTGCATAATGCTATCATTCCGGATAAGCACGAAACGGGGCCGGCTGCGGATGCGGCGGCTGGCGCGGATGCCTCCTTGCCGGGGGGCGGGCAGGGACTTTCCGAGGCCGAGGCCGCGCGCCGCCGCGAGCGTTTCGGCCCCAACACGATACCGGAGCAGCGGCCGAGCGAGCTGCTGCGGTTCGCGCGCAAATTCTGGGGGCCGATCGCCTGGATGCTGGAGGCGGCGGCGCTGCTGCAGCTCCTGCTCGGCAAGCCCGGCGAAGCGGCGATCGTCTTCGTGCTGCTGGCGGTCAATGCCGCCATCGGCTTCATCGAGGAAGGGCGCGCGAGCCGGGCGCTCGACCTGCTGCGCCGGCGGCTGGTGGCGATGGCGCGGGTCCGCCGCGATGGCGCCTGGCGGACCGTTCCGGCATCGGAACTGGTTCCCGGCGATCTCGTGCACCTGCGCATGGGCGACCTGGCGCCGGCCGACATCGCCATCGGCGAGGGCAACGTGCTGCTCGACCAGTCGGCGCTGACCGGCGAATCCGTGCCGGTCGAGGCCGGCCCCGGTGCCCGCGCCTATGCCGCCGCCATCGTGCGCCGCGGCGAGGCGACCGGCGTGGTCACCGCGACCGGCGGCTCCACCTTCTTCGGCCGCACCGCGGAGCTGGTGCGCACGGCGCACGCGAAGAGCCATCTGCAGGCGACGATCCTCGGCATCGTGCGCATCCTCGCCGCCGTGGATGGCGTGCTGATCGCGCTGCTGCTGCTCTACGCCGCCTGGGCCAACCTGCCACTGCGCGATGTGCTGCCGTTCGCGCTGATCCTGCTCGTGGCCTCGGTGCCCGCGGCGCTGCCCGCGACCTTCACGCTGGCGACGGCGCTCGGCGCGGCGGAGCTGGCGCGCGAGGGCGTGCTGACGGCGCGGCTGCAGGCGATCGAGGAGGCCGCGGGTATGGACGTTCTCTGCACCGACAAGACCGGCACGCTGACCGAGAACCGGCTGCGCCTGGCCGCGACCCGGCCGCTCGGCGGCACCAGCGAGGCCGAGCTGCTGGAGCGCGGCGCCATGGCCTGCGACGCGGCGACGCAGGACCCGATCGACCTCGCGATTCTTGCCGGCGCCGGAACCGCAGCCGGGGACGAAAACGTCACGGCTTCGCAACGGATCGGCTTCGAGCCGTTCGATCCGGCGCGGCGCTACTCGCTCGGCCGGTTTACCCAGGACGGCGCCGAGGTGCTCGCCGCCAAGGGCGCCGCGGAGGCCGTTGCCGCCCTCTGCGAGGCACCGCCTGCCTTCGCGGCGGCGGAGCAGGAACTGGCGGCGACGGGCGCGCGGGTGCTGGCGGTCGCCGCCGGGCCGGCCAAGGGGCGGATGCGCTTCCTCGGCCTGCTGGCGCTCGAGGATCCGCCGCGGGCCGATTCCGCAGCCCTGGTCGCCGGGCTGCGCGCGCTGGGCGTGCGCGTGGTGATGGCGACCGGCGACGCGCTGCCGACCGCCGCCGCCATCGCCCGGCGGGTCGGCATCGAGGGCGGCACCGGCGACGCGGCGGAGCTGGAGGGAGCGGGCGATCCGCTGCGCCTGGGCGTGTTCGCGCGCGTCCTGCCCGAGCACAAGATCGCGCTGGTGCGCCGGCTGCAGGCGGCGGGCCACGTGGTCGGCATGACCGGCGACGGGGTGAACGACGCGCCGGCGCTGCGCCAGGCGGAGGTAGGAATCGCGGTCGCGAGCGCGACCGACGTCGCGCGTGCGGCGGCCAGCATCGTGCTCACCTCGCCCGGGCTCGTCGATGCGCTGGCGGCGGTGCGGATCAGCCGGGCGATCTACCAGCGCATGCTCACTTACACCATCAACAAGATCATGAAGACACTGGAAATCGCAGTTTTCCTGTCGCTCGGCGTCATGCTCACCGGGCAGTTCGTGATCACCCCGCTGCTGATCGTGCTGTTGCTGTTCACCAATGATTTCGTCACCATGACGATCGCCACCGACCACGTCGTGCCCTCGCCGCAGCCGGACCGCTGGGACGTGCGCGGGCTGATGACGACCGGCGGGGCGCTCGCCGCCGGCGTGCTGGTACTGTCCTTCACTGTCTTCTTCGCCGGGCGGGACTGGCTCGGGCTGCCGCTGGCGCAGTTGCAGACCGTGGTCTTCGTGATGCTGGTCGCGACCGGGCAGGGCAATGTCTATCTCGTGCGCGAGCGCGGCCCGTTCTGGCGCTCGGCGCCGAGCCGCTGGCTGGTGGCGAGTTCGGCCGCCGACCTCCTGGTGGTGGTGACGATGGCCAGCACCGGCGTGCTGATGGCACCGGTCGCGCTGCCGCTGCTGCTGGCGCTGCTCGGCGTCGTCGCGGCGTATCTGCTGGTGCTGGACCGGGTGAAATTGTGGCTGTTCAGTCGGATCGCGTTCGCGTAACGGTTGGCGCCGCAACGCAGCAACGAGGAAACCTGCCGATGCTCGAACGCCGCGCCTGGGTGCCCGAGGCCTGCGAGCGCTATGTCCAGGAGATTGCCGCCGAGGTCGCGGCTGGCGACGCCGAGGCCAACGAGCGGCGGCTGCTGTCGCTGGTCGCCGAGAACCGCAGCATCCACGAGCGCGACTGCGTCAACCTCAACCCTGCCGGCAACGTGATGAACCCCAAGGCCGAGGCACTGCTCGGCGCCGGGCTCGGCTCGCGCGCCTCGCTCGGCTATCCCGGCGACAAATACGAGATGGGGCTCGAGGCGGTCGAGCGGATCGAGGTCATGGCCGCCGAACTTGCCGCGGAGGTGTTCGGCGCGCGCTTCGTCGAATTTCGCGTGCCGTCCGGCGGCCTTGCCAATCTCTACGTGTTCATGGCGACGGCGAAGCCGGGCGACAGCATCATCGCGCCACCGCCGGCGATCGGCGGGCACGTGACGCACCACGCGGCAGGAGCGGCGGGGCTCTATGGCGTGGTGACGCACCCGGCCCCGATCGATGCCGGCGGCTATACCGTCGATATCGAGGCGCTGCGCGAGCAGGCGCTGGCGGTGCGCCCGAAGCTGATCACCATCGGCGGCAGCCTCAACCTCTTTGCCCACCCGCTCCGCGCCATCCGCGCCATCGCCGACGAGGTCGGCGCCTATGTGCTGTTCGACGCCGCGCACATGTCCGGCATGATCGCGGGCCAGGCATGGCAGCAGCCGCTGGCCGAGGGCGCGCACGTGATGACGATGAGCACGTACAAGAGCCTCGGTGGCCCGGCCGCGGGCCTGGTGCTGACCAACGACGCCGAGCTGGCACGGCGCCTCGACGCCATCGCCTTTCCCGGCATGACGGCCAATTTCGACGCCGCCAAGACCGCGGCGCTGGCGATGTCGCTGCTCGACTGGAAGGAATTCGGCCGCGAATACGCCGCCGCGATGGCGGTGACCGCGAAGGCCCTGGCCGAGGAGCTGGCGATGCGCGGCGTGCCGGTGCACGCGAGCGGGCGGGGCATCACCACCTCGCACCAATTCGCCATCGAGGCGGCGCGCTATGGCGGCGGGCAGAAGGCGGCGAAGCTGTTGCGCCGCGCCGGCGTGCTCACCTGCGGCATCGGCCTGCCGATCGCGCCGGTGGAGGGCGACACCAACGGGCTCAGGCTGGGCACGCCGGAGATCGTGCGTTTCGGCATGAACGCCGGGCACATGAAGGAACTGGCCGGCTATATCGCCGAGGCGCTGGAGGGCAATCGCGCGCCGGAGGATGTCGCGCGCGACGTCGGCGCGTTCCGCCGCCGCTTCACCCGGCTGCATTACGTCCGCAGCTAGCCGGGCGGCGCGCGGCCCGCCGGGCTGGAGCCGGATCCGACCAGTCGCGATCATCCAGATGCAATCACCCAGATGCGATCATCGGGACGCAATCATCGGGCCGGATTTCTTGCTCCCGGAAACTTAGAATCCAGGGCAGACGGGAAGGTGCGGCGGGGGCCGGACGCGGGTGGCGATCACCCGTGCCACCATTTCCCTCCCAGCACGATCCCCTTGCAGGCGAGCTTGCGGTCGGTCGTGAGTTTCTCGCCGGTCACGTCCTCGAGCTCGAACCGGCCGGTGTCGAAATCCAGCACCGTGGCGTCGCCGAGCAGCCCCGGCTTGAGCGTGCCGCGGTCGGTCAGGCGGATCGCCTTGGCCGGGTTGATGGTCGCCGCGCGCACCACCTCCATCAGTGGCATGCCGATATGCAGGAGCTTCGTCATCGTCGTCAGCAGCTCGTAGGCCGGCCCGTCGATCGAGACCGCATGCACATCCGATGAGATCACGTCGGGCAGGAAGCCGGCGTCGACCATCTTCATCGCCGTCTCCCAGCCGAAGCTGCCGGCGCCATGGCCGATGTCGAAGATGACGCCGCGCGCGCGCGCCGCCTCGACATCCGCCTGGATGCGCCCGTCCGGTCGGTAGGGGAGGTTGGGGAAGGGGCGGAAGCAATGGGTCAGGATATCGCCGGGGCGCAGCAGCCCCATCACCTCCTGGCGCGAGGGCGGCGTCTGGTCGAGATGCGCCATCACCGGCAGGCCGGCGGCCTCGGCGACATCGAGCCCGATCCGCAGCGGCTCCGCGCCGAGGACGCCGGAGGTGCCGGCGCCGACGCGCACCTTGATGCCGACGACGAGATCGGCGTCGCGTCTGGCCACCTGCAGCGCGAGCCGGGCGTTGAGCAGCCGCAGGTCCTGGCTCTCGCCCACGTTCACCTGCGGATGAAACCCGAAGATGCCGGCGAAGGAGATGTGCAGGAAGGGCAGCACCCGGCATTCCGAGCGCTCGATGATCAACTTGCGGAAGCCGTGCAGCGTGCCCGGGCCCGCCGAGCCCGCGTCCACCAGCGTCGTGCAGCCGCTGATCCGCGCATAATCGTCGGGCATCACGCCGAGCGAGGTGCCGCCCCACCAGACATGGGTGTGCAGGTCGATCAGGCCGGGGACGACGATCCGGCCGGCGACGTCGCGGGTCTCCCTGGCCGGGCCGAGATTCGTGCCCACCGCCGCGACCTTGCCGGCGGCGAAGGCAACATCCGCCACCGCATCCATCTCCTGGGCCGGATCGAGAACGCGGCCTCCCTGCAGCACCAGATCGAACATTCCGCCGCCCCGTTTGCAATGGCGCCGCAGCGTCGCAGTATGGCGAAACTGGCGCAAGGCGCCGGCCGCGAATGGCTGACCGGCAAGGGGAGTACGAGCATGGACATCGAGCAGCCGACCAACTCGGCGATCGTCGCCGCCTACCGCGCGCGCACGCCGGGCTCGGCGGCACTGGCGGAGGAGGCGCGCCGGCTGCTGCCGAGCGGCATCGCGCATGACGCGCGCCATCTCGACCCCTACGGCATCTATGTCGAGCGTGCCCTGGGTCCGCACAAATGGGACGTCGATGGCCACCGCTACATCGACTATTTCGGTGGCCACGGCTCGCTGATCCTCGGCCACGGCAACGCGGTGGTGAACGCGGCGGTGGCCGAGGCGCAGGCCGAGGGCACCCAGTTCGCCGCCAATCACCCGCGCGAGATCGCCTGGGCGAAGGCGGTGCAGCGGCTGGTGGCCAGCGCCGAGCGCATCCGCTTCACCGCCTCGGGCACGGAGGCGACGCTGATGGCCGTGCGCCTCGCCCGCGCCTTCACCGGCCGCGAGGGGCTGATCCGCTTCAAGGGCCATTTCCACGGCTGGCACGACCAGATGACCAGCGGCTACTCGAATCATTTCGACGGCTCGCCGACGCCCGGCGTGATGGACAGCGTGGCCCATTCCAACATCCTGCTGCACCCATGGGACGTCGAGGCGCTGGCGACGACGCTGGCGGGACGGCGCGACATCGCCGCGGCGATCCTGGAGCCCACCGGATCGAGCTTCGGCCAGGTGCCGCTGCGCCCCGAGTTCCTGCTGGCGTTGCGCGAGCTCACCGCGAAGCACGGCGTGCTGCTGATCATGGACGAGGTGATCACCGGCTTTCGCGTCTCCGCCGGCGGCGCCCAGGGGCGCTTCGGCGTGCGGCCGGACCTTTCCACCTTCGCCAAGATCCTCGCCGGCGGCCTGCCGGGCGGGGCCGTCGCCGGGCGGGAGGACATCATGGCGCTGCTAGACTTCGAGGCGATGCAACGGGCCGGACGCGAGAAGATCGGTCATCCCGGCACCTTCAACGCCAACCCCGTCTCGGCCGCCTCCGGCATCGCGGCGCTCACCCAGCTCGCGGAATCGGACGCGGCCGAGCGCGCGGAGGCGACCGCCGCGCTGCTGCGCGAGCGCTGCAACGAGGTGTTCCAGCGCCGCCGCGTCCCCTGGGCGATGTATGGCACCTCGTCCGGCTTCCACACGACGCTGTCGGCGCCGGAACCGGGCGCGTTCGACCCCTATGCCAGCAGCGTCGAGGCGCTGAAGACGATGCCGGAGAAGCTGGTGGGCCGGCTGCGGCTGGCGCTGCTGGTGCATGGCGTGGACACTGGCGGGCGTATCGGCGGGTTTCTGTCCAGCACCCATACCGAGGCGGACGTGGAGGAGACCGCGGCGGCGTTCGACGCGGCGATCGCGATGCTGCGCGACGAAGGAGAGCTCGTGTGAGCGACGCCGAGATCGGCTACATGCCGGCCGCCGGGATGGCGGCGCGGATCCGCGCCAAGCAACTTTCGCCGGTCGAGATCGTCGAGGCGCTGGCCCGGCGCATCGAGCGCCTGGAGCCGGCGATCAACGCCTTTGCCGCGCGCGATTTCGACCGGGCGCTGGCCCGCGCCCGCGCGGCGGAGGCGGCGGTGATGGCGGGGCGCGCCACCGGCAGCCTGCACGGCGTGCCGGTCACCATCAAGGACCTGGCCTGGACCAGGGATTTCCCGACCCAGTTCGGCAGCCTGATCATGCAGGGCCACCGCGTCGGCGAGGACACGGCGTTCGTCACCCGGCTCGAGGCGGCCGGCGCCATCGTGCTCGGCAAGACCACGACCTCCGAGTTCGGCTGGACCGGCGTCAGCCGCTCGCCGCTGACCGGCATCACCAGCAATCCGTGGAAGCAGGGTTACAACGCCGGCGCCTCCTCGGCCGGCGCGGGAGCGGCCGCCGCCGCCGGCTACGGGCCGCTGCACCAGGGCAGCGACGGCGCCGGCTCGATCCGCATGCCGTCGCATTTCTGCGGCGTCTACGGCCTCAAGCCGAGCTTCGGGCGGGTGCCGTACACACCGGTCTCGGCCGGGGATTTCACCTCCCATATCGGCCCGATGACGCGCACTGTCGGCGACGCGGCGCTGATGCTCGGCGTGATGGCGGGACCGGAAGACAGCGACTTCACCACCCTGGAAAGGCCGCCGGCGGACTACACGGCGGGGCTCGACGACGGGATCGCCGGCGCGCGCATCGCCTATTCGGCGGATCTCGGCCATGCCCGGGTGGACCCCGAGGTCGCCGGCCTGGTGCGGGCGGCGGCGGAGAACTTCGCGCGCGCGCTGGGCACCGGACTGCGCGAGGCGAGGATCGAATGGGGCCGCGAAAGTGCCGAGCTGGTGCGGCTGTTCTGGCCGGCGCACATGTCGCGCCATGGCCGCTACCTGGCGGAGTGGGAAGCGCGCATGGACCCGGGGCTGGTCGCCTGCGTGAAGGAGGGCGCGCGGCTGAGCATCGCCGAGTACCAGGCGGCGCGCGAGCGCAAATACGCCAACAACGCGGCCATCCACCGCGGCTTTCGCGACTACGATTTCCTGATCACGCCCGCCGCCTCGGTCGCCGCCTTCCCGGCCGAGCGACTGATCCCCGAGCACTGGCCGCAGCACCCCTGGGACTGGGTGCAATGGGCGGAGTTCTCGCATCCGTTCAACATGTCGTGGAACCCGGCGGCGAGCCTGCCCTGCGGCTTCACCGCCGCCGGGCTGCCGGTCGGGCTGCAGATCGTCGGCCGGCGCTTCGACGATCTCGGCGTGCTGCGCGCCTCCCGCGCCTTCGAGCGCGCGCTGCCGTGGGCCGACCGGCGCCCGGCCCTGGATTGAGCACCGGATCGAAGGGATTTCCATGACCGCGCTGACCTGCCGGCCGATCGGCCATCTCGAAACGCCGTGGGCAACGACCTCGGAATGCCCGCGCAACGGTCGCCAACCCGATCCGCCGCCGCTCTGCCGGGCGGTGCTGGCGCCCGAGTTCCGCCCGGGGCTCACCTCGCTCGAGGGGTTCTCGCACCTGATCCTGCTCTACTGGCTCGACCGGGAGCCGGGCACGTTCGATGAGCTGGTGTTCACGCCGCGCTTCGACGACCAGCCGCGCGGTGTGTTTGCCACGCGCACGCCGCGCCGGCCGAACCCGATCGGGCTCTCGGTGGTGAAGCTGCTCGGCATCGACGACGGCGTTCTCAGCGTGCAGTATCTCGATTGCGTCAACGGTACGCCGCTGCTCGATATCAAACCGTACCTGCCGCGCACCGACTCGGAGCCGCGGGCAACAGTGGGCTGGCTTGCGCAGACGCGCTCGCTGCATGCAACGGAGCAAGAACGATGAAGCGCAAGGTGGCGGTGGTCGGGCTCGGCATTGGCCGCGCCCATATCGACGAGGGCTATTCGAAGCTGCCGGCGCAATGGGAGGTCGCGGCGATCTGCGACGTCGATCCGGCGCGGCTGGCCGAGGTCGGCGACGCGTTTGCCGTCGCGTGCCGGACGGCGTCCTTCGCCGAGGTGCTGGGCATGGCGGATATCGACGTCGTCGATATCTGCACGCCGCCCTCGCTGCATCGCGAGCAGCTGCTGGCGGCGATGGCCAGCGGCAAGCACGTCGTCTGCGAAAAACCGTTCGTCACCTCGCTCGCGGAGATGGACGCGATCGAGGCCGCGGCGGCGGCGGCGCGGGGCACGGTGATGCCGATCTTCCAGTATCGCTGGGGCGACGGCTTCCGCCGCGCGGTGCGCGTGGTGCGCGCGGGCCTCGCGGGCAAGCCCTACAACGCCACGGTGGAAACCGCCTGGCGGCGCGACAAGGACTATTACGACATCGCCTGGCATGGCACCTGGGCGATCGAGCGCGGCGGCTGCCTGCTCGGCCACGCGATTCATATCCACGACATGTTGCAGGAGCTGATGGGCGATGCCGCCAGCGCCTATGCGAATGTCGCCACGCGGGTGAATGCGATCGAGACCGAGGATTGCGCGGCCGCGACGCTGCGCATGGCGAGCGGGGCGGTGGTCGCGCTCTCCGCCACGCTCGGCTCGGCGAGCGAGATCTCGCGCATGCGGCTGCATTTCGAGAACGTGACGTTCGAGAGTTGCACCGAACCCTACGCGCCGGGCAACGAACCCTGGCAGATCCTGCCGCGCAACGCCGCCACCAGGGCCGCCATCGACGCCCTGCTCGCGGACCACACGCCCTACCCGATCCGCTTCGAGGGCCAGTTTCGTGCCTACGGCGAGGCGCTGGATGCCGGCCAGGGCCCGCCGGTGGTGCTGCGCGATGCGCGTCGCTCGCTCGAACTCATCACCGCGCTCTACGGCTCGGTCGCCGCGGGCGCGCCGCAGACCTTGCCGCTGGCAAGTTCGCATCGCGGCTATGCGGAGTGGCGGCCATGAACCGCGTCGGCAATCCCTGGAGCGAGACACGGATCTGGAACGGCGGCGCGTTTGCGCTCGAGCGCGGCGGGCATCTCGCCCGGCTCGAGGTCGCCTACGCCACCGCCGGCAGCCTGGCGCCGGACGGGCGCAACGCGGTGCTGCTGACGCACGGCTATACGTCGAGCCATCGTTTCGCGCAGCCCGCGGCGGACGGCGCGGAGGGCGGCTGGGCGCTGCTGGTCGGGCCGGGGCGCGCGGTCGATACCGACAGGCTCTTCGTCGTCGCGCCCAACATGCTCGGCTCCTGCTACGGCACGTCGGGGCCCAAGAGCACCGATCCCGCGACCGGCAGGCCCTACGGCCCGACCTTCCCCGAATACACCGTGGCCGACATGGTGCGCGGGCAGAAGGCGCTGCTCGACGCGCTCGGGGTGCGGCATCTGCGCGCCGTCGTCGGCCCTTCCTATGGCGGGTTCCAGGCGTTCCAGTGGGCGGTGACGTTCCCGGATTTCATGAGCGGGATCGTCGCCGCGGTGACGGCGCTGCAGCCGCCGCACGACGAGAACGTCAACACCGCGGCGGACCTGGCCAGGAGCTTCGCCGAGGACCCCGGCTGGAACGGCGGGCATTGCTATCCCGACGGCATCAAGGCGACGATGACCAAGCTCAGGGTCGGGACGCTCAAGAGCTACGGCATCGAGGCGCGGCTCGCGCCGGCCTATCCGGATGCCGCCGCGCGCGAGCGCGCGATCGGGGCGATCGCCGCGGCCTGGGCGGCGGAGTTCGACCCCAACTCGCTGATCGTGCTGCGCCGCGCGCTCGACTTCTACGACATCAAGCCGGATGTCGGCCGGATCAGGGCCAAGGTTCTCTACGCCATCTCGCGCACCGACCGGCTGTTCCCGCCGACGCTCGAAGGCCCGACGATGGCGCTGTTGCGGCAGGCCGGCGTGGACGCGACATACAAGCTGATCGACAGCGAGCTCGGCCACTCCGCGTCGGGCGACGACGCCGCGAAATGGGAGGCAGCGCTGCGCGAGTTCATGGCGCGCCTGGCGCCAGGCGATCCCCGGTGAGCGTCGGGGCGAGCGGGGCCGTGGCGGAGCTCTAGGCGTGGCATGACGATCAGGGGCAAGGCGTTCATCGTCGGCGCCTACGAGCACCCGACGCGCAAGGCGCCGGACAAATCCGTCATGCAACTGCATGCGGAGGCGGCGCGCGGGGCGCTCGCGGACGCGGGCCTCACCAAGGCGGACGTGGACGGCTATTTCTGCGCCGGCGATGCGCCGGGTATGGGCGTCTTCTCTGTCGCTGACTATATGAATCTCAAATTGCGGCATGTCGATTCCACCGATACCGGCGGCTCGTCCTACCTGGTGCACGTGGCGCATGCGGCGGCGGCGATCGCGGCAGGCCAGTGCAACGTCGCCCTGATCACGCTCGCCGGCCGGCCGCGCAGCGAAGGGATGGCCACCGGCACCGCGGCACGCGCCGGCGACCCCGGCCAGCCGGAGGTCGGGTTCGAATACCCCTACGGGCTGACGGTGGCGAACGGCTACGCCATGGCGGCGATGCGCCACATGCACGAATTCGGAACGACTTCGGAACAGCTCGCCTGGATCAAGGTCGCCGCTTCGCATCACGCGCAGTACAACCCGGACGCGATGCTGCGCGACGTGGTGACGGTGGAGCAGGTGCTGGCCAGCCCGATGGTCACGACGCCGCTGCACCGCCTCGACTGCTGTGTCATTTCCGACGGCGGCGGTGCGCTCGTCGTCACCCGCGAGGCGATCGCCCGCAGCCTGCGCCGTCCGCTGGTGCGCGTCATCGGTGCCGGCGAGGCGCCGAAATTCTCGGATGGCGGCGCGATCGACCTCACCTATACCGGCGCGCGCGCCTCCGGGGCGGCGGCCTTTGCCGAGGCTGGCGTCGCGCCCGCCGACATCCAGTACGCCTCGATCTACGACAGCTTCACCATCACCGTTCTGATCCAGCTCGAGGATCTCGGTTTTTGCGCGAAAGGCCGCGGTGGTGCCTTCGTTGCCGACGGCAACCTCATCAGCGGCGTCGGCAGGCTGCCGTTCAACACCGATGGCGGCGGGCTGTGCAACAACCATCCGGCCAACCGCGGCGGCATGACCA
>JAJXSZ010000056.1 GCA_021784255.1 Pseudomonadota bacterium
GACATAGGCATTGAGCACGGTCGTCGAGGTGCGCTCGTATTCGCGGAACTCCGGCAGCACCTTCGACGAGAGGGAGACATAGATGCCCGGAAGCCTGCGGGCAATGAGGCTAGCCGCCATCTGCTCATGCACGTCATTACGATAGGCGTGCAGGAAGGTGACGGCGATGGATTTCACGCCGGTTGCGGCAAGTTCGTCGAGGACGGTGGCGAGTTGCGCCTCGTCGAGCGGTTTCATCGCCTCGCCCCTGGCGTTCAGACGCTCGTCGATCTCGCGGCGACGATAGCGCTCCACCAGAGGTGCCGGCTTGCGGATGGAGGTATCGTAGAGCGCCGGGCGAGTCTGACGCCCGATCGCCAGGACGTCGCGGAAGCCCCTGGTCGTGATCAGCGCCGTCGGCACGCCGCGACGCTCGATGATCATGTTGGTCGCGACGGTCGTTCCATGCCCGATATAGGAGACCGAGCTTGGCTCGATCCCGAACATATCGAGGATCTGCCGGATTCCGTCGATGATGGCAACCGCGGGATCGGAAGGCGTGGAGGGAACCTTGAAATACAGGTTCTCCCCCGTTGCCACGCGGGCGATGGTAAAATCGGTAAAGGTACCGCCGACATCGACGCCGATCCGGACCATCAGGCGACGGCTCCGGCGTGGCTGAGGGGATTCATGCGGCCTCCTGTCGGTTCATGAGGCGCTCGGGCGCGAGGCCGGCGATGTTGCGATTGGTGCCGCCGCGCACGACGAGGTCGGCGACGATTGCGCCGACCACCGGCACGAGCTGAAAACCATGGCCGGAATAGCCGAAGGCGTGAAACACGCCGGGCGCGTTGGGGGAGGCGCCGATCACCGGCAGTAGGTCGTCGGTCTTCGCCTCGATGCCGGCCCAGGTGCGCACGATCCGCACCGGGCCGATGGCGGGGAAAAGGTCGTGCGCGGCCCGCGCGCCCTTGGCCAGCTCCCGGAAGTTGACGGTGCTGCGCTGCGTGTCGATATCGGCGCTGCCCTGCAGGCCGCCGCCGATCACCAGTGTGCCCTGGCCCGACTGCTTGAAGGAAAGCGGCCGCCCGACGACGCTCACGACCGGCTTCAAGAGCGGCGCGATTCGTTCCGTTACGATCATCATCGATGCCTTGACGCCAAGCGGAATATCGTCCCCGACCATTGCGGCAACCCGTCCGGCCCAGGCGCCCGCGGCGTTGACGATGACCGGAACGGCGATGTCCCGCGCGCTGGTGCGAACGACCCAGTTCTCGCCTTTGCGCTCGACAGCGCGGACGCTGGTGCCTTCGAGAATGGCGACCCCGGCGGCCTCGGCTGCGCGGCGGAACGCGGTCAGCGTCTTGTGCGGATCGGCGGCACCGTCGTTGCGGGCGACGAGGGCCGCCGCGCAATGGGGCGACAGCGCGGGAACGAGACGCAGCAGCTCGTCACGACCGATCAGCTCCTCATGCGTGTAGCCGGCACGGCGCATGGCGGCAAGGCGCCGTTCCAGCTTCGCAACGTCACCTTGGCGTTCAGCAACGTTGAGCTGCCCATCGGCATGAAAGCCGCAATCGCCGCCGACGATGCGCTCGATACGGCGCCACATTTCCATGGACTCGAGTGAGATCGGGATTTCGGCCGGATCGCGATTCAGCGTCCGCACGCCTGCCGCCGTCGCGCCCGAGGCGTGGCGTCCCAACCAGGAACGCTCGACGAGCGTCACGTGCCGTCCGGCCCGCGCAAGGTTGAGGGCAGCGGAAAGCCCATGCAGACCGCCACCGATCACAAGCGTGTCCGGCGGCGCGTTCACGCGGCTTCGCTCGTCTCGTCGAGCGCCGCCAGTTCGCCGATGGTGAGCGGCTTGAAGGGCGGCCGCGCGCGGTAAAGCCCAAGATCCGGGACGGCGCGACCCTCGGCCTCGGCGAGGATGCTGGCCACCGTGTAAGCGCATTGCCGCCCCTGGCAGGGACCCATGCCGGCGCGCGTGAACGCCTTGACCTGGTTCGGTCCCGGGCGTCCATAGGCTACCTGCGCGCGTATTTCGGACACCGTTACTTCTTCACAACGACATGCGAGCGTCCGGTCATTCGGGACCAGAACGGCGTGGCGCGGGCCGCAGAGGGCGTCGAGGAACGGGCGCGATATCAGCGCCCGCCGCAGTTTCCCGCGCGCGGGTCGGGCCGAAGCCGCGGCCTGTCCCTCGGAGAGACGACCGAGCCTTGCCGCAATCCTGATTGCAACGATCTCGCCGCGCAGGCCGGCGGCCGTTGCCCCGCCGATACCAGCCCCGTCACCGGCCACGAAGATATCCTGCTGTGACGTCTCGCCCCATTCGTCGAGTTGCGGCGCGAAACAGATCTGTGCGGCATCCCAGCGATGTGCGCAGCCGAGTGCGAGCGTTGGATGGATGGTGGGCACGATACCTTCATGCACCAGCAGTGTCTGCGCCGGCACGGTGACATCGTCGCCGGACGCGATGCGATAACGGATTCTCTCGATCGCCTGGCCGCCGATCGCCTCGATATCGGTTACGCCGCGCACGATTTTCACGCCGGCGCGGCGCAGGGTCGCCATCCAGACCAGGCCCTTGGCGATGTCGCCAGGTGCGCCGAGCACGGCCCCGGGAAACATGCGCGAGGCGGCCCTGCGTCGGTCCGGCGGCGTGGTGTCGAGGAAACCTGCGATACGCCCACCGACCTTGAGCAGCTGCGTCGCGTAGAGCAGCGGCAACGGCCCGTTGCCGGCGATCCAGACCGGCACGTCGGGGATCTGGCCCGAGCTTTTCAGCAGAATCTGCGCGGCACCCACCGTCAACACGCCTGGCAGCGTCCAGCCCTCGAACGGAACCGGCCGCTCCTGTGCCCCGGTTGCGAGTAGGAGGCAGCGCGCCTCGACCAGCGAGGTGGCGCCTTGTCGCGTCATATAGGCGCGCGGACCCGGCTCGACCTGCCAGACCTGTGTCCCTGGTTCGTATGCCGCGCCGCTCGCACGAAACCGCGTCACCGCTCCCGCCCCTTCGGCATAGGCGGCGCCGAGCAGCCGGCCACGCGCCGTGGCGGCCATGGTCTCCACGTTGCGCCAGATCTGTCCGCCCGGCGCCGGTTGCTCGTCGACGACGAGCACATCGAGCCCATGCCGGCGCGCTGTCACGGCCGCGGACATGCCGGCCGGCCCAGCGCCGATGATCAGCAGATCGACATTGCGGCTCATGCCGCCTCCGGCCGGCCGCGCTGGCGCTCAATGATCATGCCGTCGCGCACCGCTGTCAGGCAGGTCTGCACTGAGGCGACGCCGTCCACGATCGCCAGGCAATCGAAACAAACGCCCATCATGCAGTACGGCGCGCGTGGTGCTTGGGAGACGGTTGAGAGGCGCGCCCAGCACTCCTGCTGGCGCAGCAGCACGGCGGCAACGGTCTCTCCCTGGGCGCACTCGACGCGAACACCATCGATCGACAGCGTCACGGCTTTCATTGTGGAGTCAGGCAGCTTTCGGAACATCGAACCGTCCGGGATGGAAAGGTGAGAGCCACGCCGGCAGCATGCCGGCCGCGATGGCCTCCGCAAGGACCGTCGCGTGGAAAGCCGCCAGCGTCACGCCCGAATGGCAGACGGCGACGAACGCGCCGGGAAACTCGTTCGACTGGATGTAGATCGGATAGGAATCGGGCGTCATCACGCGCAGGCCTGCCCATTGGCGCACGATCCGAAGTCTGGCGAGCGCCGGGGAGACGTGCAGCGCACCACGCGCGATTTTCGTGCCGATAGTAGCCGTCGCGCTGGTATCGAACCCGACCTCCTCGTTGGACGTGCCCAGCAGGACGGTGCCGTCTCGCGTCTGGCGAATACCGTTCGCGGGATAGGGGAAGAAAGGAGCAACACGTTCGGTCACCAGGATCTGACCGCGCTGCGGGCGCACCGGAACGTGCATGCCCATCCGTGCTGCGAGCGCGGCCGTGCCGAGCCCGGCTGCGAGTACCAGGCGGTCGGCATCAAAAATCGTGCCCGCCGCTTCGACCTCGAAGCCGAACGCCGCCGACCGGATGCCCGTCACGGCATGGTCGCGCAGCAGAGTGCCGCCATGGCGCAGGATGCCGGCATGAAGCGCGCGGAGTAGGCGCAGGGGGTTCACATGGCCGTCATGCCGGCCAAAACTCGCGCCGGTGACATCCGGACCGAAAACAACGCCGGGCATGAGGCGCTCCAGCTCTGCGCGCTCCATCATGTCGAAATCGTCGTCATTGCTGCCGCAATCGACATGCAGCTTCGTCAGCATCGCGCGCCGCTTCTCGAACTCGGCCTCGCCGAAACAGAAGGCAAAGCCTCCGCGCTTTTCGTATTCCAGCGCGACTTTGGCCTCGACGGGCGCCTCACCGGTCAGCTCGCGGGCGAATTCCGGCCAGAGATCGGCACTGGTACGGCTGAGCGTCTGATACGGCGGCAGATCGGGACCTTTGCCCTGCACCCAGACCAAGCCGAAATTGGCCCCCGCCGCGCGAAAATCAGTGTCGCCGCCGTCCAGCACGACAACCGTACGTTGCCGCCGCGCCAGCCCATACGCGATCGCGGCACCCACGGTGCCCGCCCCGATGACGATGATGTCGGCGTGCATGTCCACCTTGTTCCTGTGAAGGGTGAAGCCGGACTGACATATTGTCCAAGACAATATACGGGCCTACCCATTCGTTGTGGTTATACCCTTGCGGCCGGGCGTCGGGGCAGATGCGCCAGGCGCGGCCCCAACGCAACATCCCGGGCATGACGATCGGCACCGCGGTATCGGCGCTGACGCTGCCCGCATTGTCGCTGGAGGCACCGCCGGCCGGCGGCACGGACCACGGTGTGCTGCTGTAAAAAGAGGACTGTCAGCAAATGCGTCACGATCGAAGGCGCAGGAGCGATTCCACCGGCCGAAGATCTTCTGCGCGTTACGTTAGCCCACCTAGCCCCTCATCGCGACGCCGCTGTCGTTGCAGGCCGGCGCATAAGGCACGCCGTCATGCGTGCCGATATGGGACATGCGCTCGCCTGAAATCCTGACACGGCAGCGCCAGCAGCGGCTGATCCGGGCAGCCTTCAGTTGCGGCAAGACGGAGCCCATCAGCCTATGCCGGGCTGCAACCGCGGCAGCGTCCGTCACAGTCTCGCGCAGATAGGGCGCGTGCCAGGGATGATGCGCGTTCGATCCAGGGATTGGTGGGACCAGCACGGTTACTATTTCGTATCGAAAATTATCCGCCCGTTCGGGATCATGGCACCGGGCGGGCCCACGGGCAGTGGCGTGGCCATGGGCAACCTGACCATTGCGCCCCCTCCACTCGCGCGAAAGGACTGCACCATCGAAACCCGGGATCGATTACCTAAATGGCCTCGCGGATCGGGCAGATGAGCTCCACGCGGCAGCCGGGTGCGTTGTCCGCCAGCCGCAGCTCGAAGCCGTGGTGCGTGGCGATGGAGGCGACGAGGGCGAGGCCGAGTCCGCTGCCTGGCGTGCCCTGCGTCGCGCGCCCGCGGTAGAAGCGGTGGAAGACCTGCTCGCGATCGGCGGGCGCGATGCCGGGGCCGTCATCGGCGACGGCGAGGACAATCCGCCCACCGGACCGCTGCGCCCGCAGCACGACGTGGCGACCGCGGCCGGCGTATTTAATCGCGTTCTCGGTCAGGTTGATCACGGCTTCGGCCAGCAGCTCGCGATCAGCACGGATCACCACCGGCCCGCCAGCCTGCACGCCGAGCGTGATACCGGCCTTTTCGGCGAGCGGCGTGAAGTCGCTGCCGATCTCGTGCAGCAGGGCAGCGACATCGACCTCGGCGAAGTCGCGCGCCCGTCCGTGATGCTCGATCTCGGCGATGCGCAGCAGGCGGCTGGTCAGCGTTCGGATGCCGTCGATCGCACGCAGCGAGCGGACAACGGTCAACCGGTCCCGCTCCTCCAGGCGCCCGCCTTCGCGCAACCGTTCGAGCTGCACGCGCAGCGCGGTGAGCGGCGTGCGCAGCTCATGGGCGATGTTCTCCCCCGCGTTCTTCCATGCCCCCACCAGCCGTTCCAGCCGGTCGAGGATCCGGTTCACCATGATGCAAAGTTCGTCCGTCGCGTCGGGCCGGCGCTGCACCTCCAGCCGCTCGTCGAGGGCCCCGAGCATGATGCGCTCCGCCGCAGCGCCGAGCCGGCGCAGCCGTGCCTGGCCGCGCAGCGCGTAGAGGGTACCGGCCACCATGCCCAGCCCCGCGGAGGCCGCAAGCGCCGCCACCAGGATGCGCATCAGCGTCTCGCGAAAGACGACCAGCCGCTCCACGTCGCGCGCAACCACGAGGTGGCGCCCGCCAACCACCGTGCGGGCGGCGACGTCGAGCCGCAGCACGCCGCCATCGGCGGTGGGCATGGCAAGAATGCGGGGCTTCGAGTCGAAGCGCACGCCGCGTGGAATATAGCTGAGGTCCCCGACGATCAGCGAACCGTCGGCGGAAAACAGCGAGACCTGCGTCAGCACCGCGGGCCGATGATGCAGGCGCGACGTGATCATGAACGGCAGCATCTCGGGCGGGCGCTCGGACAGCAGCTCAAGCTGCTCGACAACGGCGCCGTCGATGGAGCGGAACAGCGCCCTGCTGGCCAGCCAGTAGGTGACGCCGAACACGGCACCGACGCCGATCGCGAGCAACAGCGCGACCCCGGCGCCGAAGCGCGCAGCCGAGCGCCATACGCCCTTAGGAATCCGCACGAAAGACGAAGCCCACGCCGCGAACATTGGTGATCAGGTGCCTCTCGCCAGGCCGGTCGAGCTTGCGTCGTAGCCGGCCGAGTTGCACATCGACGAGATTCGAACGCAACTCGAAATTATAATTCCAGACATCGCGCAGCAGCATCGCTGGCGTCACCACCTGGCCCTCCCGGCGCACGAAATATTCGAGTAGCTGGAATTCCCGTGGCAACAATTCGAGATCACGCTCAGCGCGCCGCGCGACGCGGCCGATGAGATCGAGCTCGACGGAGCCGGCGCGCAGCATCGGGCGCAGGCCCATCGTCGGACGGCGAAGCAGCGCTTCGATCCGCGCCACCAGCTCGCCCAGCGCGAATGGCTTGACGAGGTAGTCGTCACCGCCGGCTCGCAGGCCGAGGATACGATCATCGACGGTGTCGAGCGCGGTGAGGATGAGGACCGGCACGGTATAGCCTCTCTCGCGCAGCCCCCTGACGAAGAACAGCCCATCCTGGCCGGGCAGCATGCGATCCACGATCAGCGCGTCCCAGCCTCCTGCGGCGACCAGCGCCTCCGCCGCCTCGACGCTGTCGGCGTGGCTGATCTCGAAGCCGCGCGCGCCGAGGCCTTCGCGCAATCCCTGCGCGGTGGCGGCATCGTCCTCGACGATCAGCAAACGGGTCACGGCCCCGGAGCCCGAAGGGTTCCCCATGCGGAACACTCCGGCCCCATCGGTTTTTCCCATTGGTGCACGGACAGATCCTCTCCCTTCACCAACACTGTCACCGAATTCAGTCGCCGTCATCGGCAAAGACGGCAGAATGCTCCGACGATTCTGGCGCCAAGCGCCAAGGTCGCGCGTGACGGGTCGTAAGAACCCGCCCGGAGGGAGGAAGCATGGATCAAGAGGCGACCGGCCCGCAGGCGGGCCATGACGCCAGGCTCGTCAGGCCCGGACGCCGCGCGATGTTCCGCGCCGGCATGGCCGCGGGCATGGTGGCCCTGGCCGGTCGGGCACGCGCCGAGGCCCCGGCCCCGCCCGCCGACGATCCGTGGTCGCAGACCCCCGGGCCGGGCGTCGTGAGCCGCGTCTATGGCCACCCGTCGCATTTCGAAAAGGACGTCATCCGGCGCAACGTGCCGTTCCTGACGGCGACGCCGCAATCGTCCGTCAGTTTCACGCCGCTGCAATCCCAGCAGGGCATCATCACCGCGAGCGGACTCTTCTTCGAGCGCTACCATGCCGGGCGACCGACGGTGGATCCCGCGAAGCACCGGCTGATGATCCACGGGATGGTGGAGCAGCCACGGCTCTACGCGATGCGGGATATCGAGCGCTTCCCCAGCATCTCGCGCATTCATTTCATCGAGTGCCCGGCCAATGGCGGCATGGAGTGGCGGGCGGCGCAGCTCAACTCGTTGCAGTTCACTCACGGCATGATCGGCTGCGCCGATTGGACGGGCGTGAAGGTCTCCACCATCCTCGAAGAAGTGGGGATCAAGCCCGAAGGCAAATGGGCGCTGGTCGAGGGAGCGGACGGGGCACACATGGCGCGCAGCATTCCGGTCTCGAAGCTGCTCGACGACTGTATGCTGGTCTACGGACAGAACGGCGAGGCGCTGCGCCCGGAGCAGGGCTACCCACTGCGCCTGCTGGTGCCAGGCTGGCAGGGTAACGTGAACGTGAAATGGATCCGCCGTATCCAGATCGGCGACCAGCCCTGGTTCACGCGCGAGGAGACCTCGAAATACACCGAGCTGATGCCGGACGGGAAGGCGCGCGGCTTCACCTGGAAGCTCTACGCCAAATCCGTGATCACCTTTCCCTGCCCCGAAATGCCGGTGAATGCGCCAGGACTCTATGAGATCCGCGGCTTCGCGTGGTCCGGCCTCGGCAGGATCAAGGCGGTGGACGTGAGCATCGACGGCGGCGTCAACTGGACGCGTGCGCGGCTCGACGGCCTGGTGCTGCCCAAGGCGATGACGCGCTTCACCCTGCCCTGGCGCTGGGACGGCAAGCCGGCGCTGCTGCAATCGCGTGCCATCGACGAGACCGGCTTCGTGCAACCGACGATCACGGAACTGCGCGCGGCGCGCGGCGTCAACGCGATCTACAACAACAATTCGATCCAGACCTGGCAGGTGAAAGAGAACGGGAGCGTGTTTGATGTCCAGCTCGGCTAGGATCGCGGCGCTGGCACTCGCGGGCTGCCTCCTCACCGGCCCGGCGAGCGCCAGTGGACATGGCGTGCTCTATTACGGCTACGGCACGACACCGACAGCCCGGCAGATCGCCGGCTGGGCGATCGCCGTGCGGCCGGACGGCCAGGGCCTGCCGCCAGGCAAGGGTAGCGTGTCGCACGGCGGCGATCTGTTTCAGACCTTCTGCGCTGCCTGCCACGGCACGTTCGGCGAGGGCGAAGGGCGCTACCCCAAGCTCGCGGGCAACGACCCGCTCACCGGCAACCAGCCGCGCCCGACCGTGGGCAGTTACTGGCCATATGCGACGACGCTGTTCGACTACATCAACCGTGCCATGCCGTTCCCGTCGCCGCACGTGCTGAAACCGGACCAGGTCTATGCGGTGACTGCCTACATCCTGAACCTGAACAACATCGTGGCGGCCTCGTTCGTTGCCGACGCGACCACCTTGCCGAAGGTAAAGATGCCAAACCGCCATGGCTTCATCTGGGCCGATCCGCGTCCGGACACGCATGACACCGAGTGCATGAACGATTGCCTCAAGCCCGATCAGGTGAAGATCACCTCGACGGCGGAGGGCAAGGGCATCACGCCGCGGACGACCGGCCCGCTCGACACGTCGATGCCGCAATGAAAACCCGCATCACCTTCGCCGCGCTCGCGGCATTCCTCATGGCTTCCCCGGCCTTCGCACAGCCGGCAGCGGCGCCCACGACAGGCCCAGCAGCAGGGCGGGCCATTGCCTTCAACCGCAGCCTCGGCAACTGCCTCGCCTGCCACACGATGAAGGGCGGCGACGTGCCGAGCAATGTCGGGCCGATGCTCAACGACATGAAGCTGCGCTTCCCCGACCGTAAAGTGCTGTTCCAGATCCTGTGGGACGAGGAAAAGCGCAATCCGCAGACGGTGATGCCGGCCTTCGGCAAGAACCTGATCCTCGATCGTCGGCAGATCGAGGCGATCATCGACTTTCTCTATACCCTGTAGACCGGCGAGGTTCGCCATGCATGTTCCGACCACGACACGACGTTTCACCCTTTCGCTGCTCGCTACCACTGGCCTCGCGACCACGGGTCTGCTGGGCAGGCCTCGAGCGGCCATCGCGGCCGACGCTGCGGGCTGGCCGGTCGCCGCCTTCAAGAAGAACTCCGAGCCCGATGCGCTCGCCGCCCTTTACGGACAGCCGCTCATCGCTTCCGACAAAATCACGCTCGAGGTGCCGGAGATTGCGGAGAACGGCGCGGTGGTGCCGGTCTCGGTCTCGACCACGCTGCCCAATGTCACGCGCATCAGCCTGATGGTGCCGCAGAACCCGTACACGCTCGCCGCGTCCTACGTATTGCCGGCAGGCACCGAGCCCGCCGTCTCCTGCCGGTTGAAGATGGCGAAGACCAGCGAGGTCGTGGCGGTGGTGGAGTCGGGCGGCAAGATTTTCGGCACCCGCAAGACCGTGAAGGTCACGCTGGGCGGATGCGGCGGCTGAGGGGGAAAAAAGCGATGCCATCCACGATCCGAGTACGCGCGGTCGCCGGCGGCGACACCACCGAGGTCCAGGCACTGATCCAGCACCCGATGGATTCCGGCTTCGTGAAGAATTCCAGCGGCAAGCTGATCCCGCCGCACTACATCGAGATCCTGACTTTCGAACACGCGGGCAAGCGCGTCTTCACCGCCTATTGGGGGCCGGCGGTCTCCAAGGATCCCTATATCAAGTTCAGCTTCAAGGGGGGCGCCAAAGGCGACGCGCTCAAGGTCAGCTGGATCGACAATCTCGGCAAGAACGACAGCCTCACCGCCGTACTGCTGGGCTGAGCCATGCATCTCCTCATCCCCTCCGCGCGGCTTCGCCAGGTGGCATTGCTGGCCGGCGCGCTGGGCGCCATGGCCCTGGCGCGGATGCCGGCGCGCGCGGCGACGACGCCGAATCCCGAGGCCGACAGGCTCGCCTTCCGGGCCTATTTCAAGCAGCGTTTCCCCGCCGTGAAGAACGGCGACTGGGGTAACGGGCCCTATGCGGTCAACGCCGGCATGCGCCAGCAATGGGAGGCCATCATGCAGTTTCCTCCCTACGACTTCGCGCTTGGCGATGGCGAGAAGGAATTCCACCGCCGATTTGCCGACGGCAAGACCTACGCCGACTGCTTCCCCGACAAGGGCATCGGCATCCGGCAGAACTATCCTTATTTCGATACAAAAACAGGCAAGGTCATCACCCTCGGCATCGCCATCAACCGCTGCCGTGTGGCAAATGGCGAGAAGCCGCTCAACTACCAGAAGGGCCTGATGGCCTCGATCGAGGCCTACATGGCCCACACCTCCCGCGGCAAGCCGTTCGACATCAAGATTCCCAACGACCCGCGGGCGCTCGCCGCCTACGAGGATGGCAGGAAATTCTTCTACAGCCGCCGCGGGCAGCTCAACTTCTCCTGCGCGAGCTGCCATGTCCAGGCCGCCGGACAGCGCCTGCGTGGCGATATCCTGGCGCCGGCGCTGGGGATTCTCGCCGCGTTCCCGATCTATCGTTCCGATTGGGGCAGCATGGGCACGATCCAGCGGCGGTTCACGAGCTGCAATGTTCAGGTCCGCTCGGTGCCGTTCAAGCCGCAGGACAAGACCTATCGCGATCTCGAATATTTCCTCTCCTACATGAGCAACGGTGTGCCGATCACCGGCCCCGGAGCACGGCCGTGAGCAGCGTGGCCCTAGGGCGGGCGATGCTGGCAGCGTGCGTCGCGGCGATGCTGGCGCCGGGGCTGGCCCGGGCGGCCACGAAGACCGAGGCGCAGGCGGCGCTCGCCGCCGCGCGCAAGGCGGAAGCCGCGGCTGGTGCCGTGCGTAACCGCTGGCTCCCGGCCGAGGCCGCGCTGAAGCAGGCGGCACAGGCGCTGGCGGCCGGCCAGTACGACGGTTCCGTTGCGGTATCGGAACGCGCTCGGGCACTGGCCAATCGCTCCATCCAGCAGGCGAAGGAGCAGGACGGGCTCTGGCAGAACGAGGTGATAAGGTGACGCTGCGCCGCCGCCGGCTGCTGCGCGGGCTCACCCTGGGCATTCTCACCGGCTATCTGCCGCCGATCCCGCTGGGACTCGCCGCCGAAGACGTCTACGCACTCGGCCGCCGCGGCAATGTGCGGATCATTCACCAGACCGATACGCACGCGCAGTACCGGCCCGTTTATTTCCGCGAGCCCAGCGTCAACATCGGCGTCGGGCCGGCGACCGGACGACCGCCGCACCTGGTCGGCCCGGCCTTCCTCGACCACTTTGCGATCAAACCCGGCTCGGCCATGGCCTATGCGACCACCTGCCTCGACTTCGCCGAGGCGGCACATCGCTTTGGCATGCTCGGCGGC